>JAIKZT010000032.1 GCA_024682015.1 Clostridia bacterium | reverse complement strand
CTGGCGAGAGCATCGAGGCGACGTTCTGGGCGGATCCCGCAAGGGAGATCTTCAAGGGGCATTTCCCGGGCGAACCGGTGCTGCCGGGCGTTTATACGGTGTAATGCATGTCGCAGACGGCGTATATCCTGCTGCTGTCCTGCGAGCGCTACGCGGGTAAGGTACCCTTGTTTTTGGGCATCGACGGCGTGCGCTTCCGCCGAAAGATCGTGCCGGGCGATACGGTCGAGATACGGGCGGTCCTCGCGAAGGAGCGTCCGGAAAAGGCCATCGCGACCTGCCATGCCCAGGTTTTCGTGCGGGGCGAGTTGGCCGCCGAGGGCGACGTGACCCTGGCGATGCGGTAGGATCGATCGAATGACCTGTACCAAAATAGGCCCGCTTTCTGCTATACTATGTATAGCGGAAGGCGGGCTTTTTCGCATAAGTTGCGCAGCTTAAAACGGGGAGTGCTGCATGGAGGTTACGAAGATAAAGCTGCTGCGGGTGCTGGACATCCTCAAGGAAACCGATGAGGATCATCCGATCACGACGAATCAGATCCTGGAGCAGCTGAAACTGTACGGGATCAGCGCGGAGCGCAAAGCCGTTCAGCGCGACATCATCGCGCTGCAGAATTACGGCTACGACATCGTGCTGCATGAAGACAACAAGAAGGGTTATTTCATGGCCAGCCGCCTGTTTGAGGACTGGGAGCTGAAGGTCCTGCTGGACGCCGCGATAGAGGCATATTTCTTTACCGCGGCCGACAGCCGCAAGTTCACGGAGAAGATCGCGGCGCTGGGCAGCCGGGACTGCCGCAGGATGCTTCGCCAGGTGACCCCGATCGAGACCGATCTGCACAAAGGCCTGCCGATGACGAAGAACTACATCGACACCATTCTGAAGGCCATACGCCACAAGAAGAATGTGGGGTTCAACTACTGTACGATCGATGACGATCTGCAGGACAAGATCACGCATGAGGGGCGGATCTTCAAGGTGAGTCCTTACGCGCTGATCTGGCGGCGCGATCATTACTATCTAGTAGGCCAGAACAAAAAGTACGAATCGATCTCCTATTTCAGGCTGGACCGCATGCGCTGCCTGGAGGAGTTGGACGAGCCGGCCGTTACCGCGGAGGAGTTTCTCGGTCCCAATGCAGACCTGAAGCTGAAGGAGTATATCAACGACAACCTGTACAATTTCGGCGGCAGCAAGGTCTATCTGAAACTGCGTGTGAAGGCGGGCCGCGCGGAGGTGCTGTACGACTATTTTCCGCGGGAGGAAGTGATGCTGCTCTCGAAAGACGAAGGGTCGATCACGGTCGGCGTCGAGACGGTGGACAGCGAGGGCCTGTATTTCTGGCTGCTGCAGTACGGCGAGAGCGTCGCAGCCGCCGGTCCGGAGCAGGTCGTGGAGAAGATGCGGAAAAAATTGGCGGCGGTTCGCGCCGGGTATGAGGAAGCGGCTCTGCAGAACAAAGGGGACGGGGCATGATCCCCACAGAGGCGCGGCAGCGCCCGGCGGCGCTTGCTGAAAAAGGCCCATGCCCTAAATTAATGAAATGCAACAGGGACATCCATCGGGAGGAGATCCGCCTATGTCGCTGCACATCACCTACGAGGACATTACGAAGCTGCACGCGGATGCGTACATCAATTCCACGAACACTTTGCTGGTGGGGTTTTCGGGCGTGGACAAACTCATCCACGAGCTGGGCGGCGAGGCGTTTGAGGCGGAATGCGAAGCCCTGTCGGGTACCCTTTTGCCGGGAGAAGCCACCATTACCAATGCGCACGGCCAGCTCCTGTGCCGATATGTCATCCATACGGCCTGCCCGAACTGGCAGGAAGGCGTATACGGGGAAGCCGCCATTTTAAAGAATTGCTACCGTGCGTCCTTGGAACTGGCAGAGGAGTACGACCTGAAGTCCGTCGCCATGCCGTTGATCGGCGCGGGCAGCCGGCATTATCCGCTCGACGTCGCCATAAGCATGGCTGAGAAGGCCCTTCGGGAGCACCTCTCGCTCTATGGCGACATGGACCTGACGCTTGCGCTCCGCGGGCTGCAGGTAAAGCTCGCGGCTGAAAGGGTCATCCCAGATCTGGACCTGCGGGTCCGCCAAAGGGGGCAGGGCAGCGTGGACAAAGCGCTCAAGGAGATCGTGAATGGCCGGGAACAGGCAGATTTCGTGGATCTTCTGCTGACGCTGATCGACGCGCACGGGTTCCGCAAGGACTCGGAGGTCTATAAAGCAGCCTGCATGACCCGCCAGTCTTTCAACAAGATCATCAACCGCAAGGCGAACCCGGCTAAAGGGACCATCGTCAAGCTTGCCTTCGGCATGAAACTTTCCCTGCGGGAGACCGAGCAGCTGTTCGGCGCGCGGGGACTTAAGTTTACGGATAGCGCCCTCTTCGATGTCATAGTACGCTATTATCTTGAAAATCATCTCTGGGATCTGAACGCCCTGTACGAGCAGCTTGTCATCTACGGGTGCGAAGATCTGCTCGACCTGTAATTGTCAACCCACAGTTGCGTTTTTTTCATTTGGGACCTGTTATGATCAAACTGTAAATAGAAGCTCACGGTTTGATTCAGGAGGAGAGAATATGAAGAACGCTATGATGGGATGCTTTGCTGCTGC
>JAIKZT010000001.1 GCA_024682015.1 Clostridia bacterium | reverse complement strand
GTTGCCGCCGGAAGCGCCGATCTGGTAAGGGATGCGGTGCTTTTCCGCCAGCTTCAGGATGTGCTCCGTCAGATGCGGCTGGCAGTTGGCGCCTTTGCAGACGGAGGGGCCTTTGCCAAGACACGTGTCCTTGTTCGCGGGACCGCCGTCTTCGGTCTTCGCCTGGCACACGTCCGACACGAGGACCAGATCCGGGTCGAGCGCGAAGCCGCCGGTGAGGGCGCCGGCGGAAGACGTCTCCTCGACCGTCGCGCCGAGGATGTAGACGTCGTACTCCAGGTCCCTGCCCTGCAGCAGTTCCATGGCGAGCATGCACGCGGCGAAGCAGCTGCGGTCGTCGAGGGACGTGCCGCAGTAGAAGTCTTCGCCCAGGCTGTAGTTGTCCTTGCGGAACGAGATCGGCGTGCCGACGGGCACGAGTTTCTGCGCCTTCTCCTGGCTATAGCCGATGTCGATGCGTAGATCCTCGATGGGAATGGTCTTCTCCTTGTCCTCCGCGTTCATCACGTGGGGCGGCAGCGCCGCGACCACGCCGAACAGGGGCGGATCGGTGAGGATGGTCAGCTCGCGGTCGGGCAACATGCGCGGATCGACCCCGCCGATCTTTGCGAAGCGGAGGAATCCGTCCTCATGGCCGGTCACGATCAGGCCGATCTCGTCGAGGTGAGCCGTCAGAAGCGCTTTCTTCGCGTTTTCCTTGCCGCAGCGCTTGACGCCCCAGGCGTTGCCCATCTTGTCGATCCATGTTTCGTCGCACAGCGGGGCGATCAGCTCCACGGCTTTTTCGGCGACCTTGCCTTCAAAGCCAGACGGCCCGCACTCGCTGCACAGCGCCTTCATGGTCTTGCGTAGATCCATAAATGCTCCTTTCTGTAAATGGTTATCCGATGGCGGATGAAACCTGCTCATCCGCTCTGTTTTCCTGAGGGTCAGTCCCAGAGACAATCGGGGTAGAGCCCGGCGTCCTTCTTGGCCTTCATGGCGGCCACGATGGCGGGCCGGTCTTCCTTGTAGGTGACCCCGTACCACTTCTCCGGGCAATCGAGCACGGTCACATGGGCCTTGCCCTCCTCGATGAGCTGGCTGACGGTCACGGGCAGCAGATACTCGCCCTTGATCGGATTCTCCGCGAGGATGCGGGTCAGCTCGTCCTTTTCCCGCGCGCGCAACTCCTTCATGAAGCTTTCGGTGAACCCGAAGAGGTTCATGGAGACGGGGGTGCCTTCGGCCACGTCCGTCCAGGTCGCGCCGTCGTCCTCGGTGTACTGGATCTTCTCGCCGTTGCGCTGGATCTTCAGCCTTTCATCGATCCCGGTGAGCCGGCCGGCCTCATCCGTGCGGCAGACGCCCCGCGCCACGGAGCCGTTCTCCGTAAGCGTGTTCTCGATGCGGTAGGCGGCCATGCAGTAGTCGTAGACCGCGCCGTCCTGCGCGCGGCTGAGATAGTCGTACATGATGCGGAAAGCCTCGGGCCCGTAATAATCGTCTGCGTTGATGACGGCGAAGGGCCCTTTGACGATGTCCCGGGCAGCGAGGATCGCGTGGCTCGTGCCCCAGGGCTTGACGCGCCCTTCGGGAACGGCCAACCCCTGCGGAATGTCATCCAGCTCCTGAAATGCGTAGCGGATGTCCATGCCTTTCGCGGCGCCGCGGGCGAGCACGGCCTTGAAGTCGTCCTCGATGGCGTGCTTGATGATGCACACGGCCGTCTCAAAACCGGCGCGCCGCGCATCGTACAGGGAAAAGTCTATGATGAGCTCGCCATTGGGCCCGATGGGATCCATCTGCTTGAGCCCGCCGTAGCGGCTGCCCATGCCGGCGGCCATCACCACTAAAACTGGTTTATTATTCATGATTTTACCCTTTTCTGCCTTTCTTTCAGGTGAAAAACGCTCCTTCTATATGGTATACTATGGGATATGGAAAAGCAAACGAACAACGGAAAAAAGATCGCCGCGATCCTCTGCGGCTACGCCCTCTTCGGCCTCATCGCCTGGGCGGTCACCAGCGGCACCTCCGCCGGCTTCGACGAAGCGGTGCGCGCCTTCATCCTCAGCCTGCGCACAAGCGTCCTGAACGCCTTCTTCGTGCCCTTTGCCTACAGCGGCAACTGGTTCGTGGTCGTTCCCATCTGCCTGGTGCTGCTCATCCTGCCGCGGACGCGCTGGGCGTACGGCATCCCTGTGAGCGCCTCCGTCGCGGTGGCGCAGATCTTCTACAACGTGCTGAAGCGCGTCTTCTGCCGCGAACGGCCGGACTGGGCGCTGCACCTCGTCAAAGAGCACGGCTTCTCGTTCCCCTCGGGCCATTCCATCACGAGCTGCATGCTGTTCGCCATGCTGGCCATCCTCATCCTGTATAACCATCGCCGCAAGGGACGCAGCCTGCCGATCTACAAGAATACGCCCCATCCGACGAAGGCGTATTTCAGATCCCGCAAAGCGGCGTTCTTCTGCGCCTGGCTGTGCTTCCTGTACATCCTGCTGATGGGCTTCGCGCGCGTCTACGTGGGCGTCCATTGGCCGACGGACGTGCTGGCCAGCTGGTGCCTCGCCGTTTCGAACCTCACGTGGCTCACCTGGCTCTTCCTGAACCGATAAAAAATGACCCGAAGCCAAGCGCTTCGGGTTTTTGCATGCTTTTGAATGTTACACCAGTTACCTCTAAATCAGTTCTATCTCCGGATGGGCCTTGTCCGCGATGAAGATGGCGGCGCTTCCGCCAAGCTCCGTTTGGATCTTGTCCGCCAGTTCCGCGAGCGCGGCGTCCAGCCGGTCCGCGAACTCGCCGCGGGATGTCTCCAGAACGAGGATCGCGTTCGTTACGTCCTCCGTCAGCATCGTCCGCACGGACTCCCGCCAGTTCCAGCAGCGGCAGATCGCGCCTGCGTCATCCTTGTAGATGACCTCGCCGGGCAGCGCCGGTTCACCCTTGTCGGAACCGTAGGTGATGAACGCCTCCCCGCCTTCTGCGAGGGTCAGGCGGATGTCGCCCTCGAACGCGTCGATGTTCTCGCCGCCCGCGGGCAGCCCGTACTTCAGGGAGATGCCGTTGTAGATGTCCACGAGGGGGTTGATGCAGCCGATCTGCCCGCCCTTGCTGACCCGCTTCAGCAGCGCTTCGATGGAGCAGCGGGCCCCTTTTTTCGTCTTGAACCTGTAAAAAGCGTCCCGCCAGCTGCGGACGACTTCGTTTTCCGTGAATTCCGGGTTCGCCGTGTAGACGGCGCTCAGCTTTTCGCATTCCCGAAGCCAGGGCGCGAAGCGCTCTTCGTCCTTTACGTGATTGTCGATGCCGGTGCAGACGACCACACCGATGCGGCTTTCCGGAAAGAGATCCAGAAAGGCCGGTTCCATTACAAATCGTTTCATGTTTCGTTCTCCGTGCGATCTTTACAACTTTTTCTCCAGGAACACCAGCGGCGAGATGTACGCGCCCGCGAACCAGGTGTCGCAGCCGCCCACCATCCGGTACCCCTGCTTCTGATACAGCGTCTGCGCCGGAATGTTGCCCTCCCAGGTGTCGATGCGCATCACCGTGCAGCCCATGCCTTTTGCCACTTCTTCCGCGCCGTTCAGGATCTCGGTGGCCTTGCCCTGCCCGCGCCGCTGAGGGTCGATCACCAGCGTATGGATGACGAAGACCTTGTCGTCCTCCTCGGGGAACTGCCAGGGCATATCGTAATACTCCTTCATCTGTACATGGTTGAAGATGACCGCGCCCCAGATGCCGGCCTCATCCTCGCCCACCCAAAGCCAGTCGTTTTTCAGCGCATTTTCCGCCGTCGCGCGCAGCGGATAGACGCCTTTGCGCCAGTTTGTGCGGTTTTCCGTCGCTTCTTCGAAATCCAGGTGCGCATTGTAGATCGCCTCCACGCGGTCGATGTCCGCCGCGGTCGCTTTTCTGATCATGATAGTCTCCTTATGGCCTTTCTCGATAGGTTTGATTTGAATCCAGTATAGCATATCGTGTAAAATAAAGAAAAGGAGAACGAACCCATGGCTTTTTCTGAATTTCAATTCCCTTCCGCAAACGGCAGGGACACGGTCTGGGGCTGGAAGGTGACCCCGCTGGGAACGCCCAAGGCAGCCGTTCAGCTCATCCACGGTTACGGCGAGCACTCCCGGCGCTATCTGCACATGGCGCTGGCCTTCGCGGAAGCAGGCTTTGCGGTCTACGCGGACGACCACATCGGCCACGG
>JAIKZT010000325.1 GCA_024682015.1 Clostridia bacterium | reverse complement strand
CGGAACCCCGTGGAATACTGACCGTAACTGCCGTCGATCATGTAGCACCAGGGGGCCTTGAAGCTCATCACGGAAAACTCGCCCGTCGGCGTTTCGCAGCCAGGGCGGCCCGTCGAGCAGACCATGGCCTTGAACGGCACGGTGAAGTTTCCGTCCGCATCTTTCGTGTAGACCGTGACCGTGTTCTGCGCGCGGTTGACCATGATGTAATACGGCAGACCCTGCGCAGCGCTCTGCGTCTGGACGGGCGGCAGGACGGCAGGCTTGTGCCAGCGGATCCATTCATCCTTTATCGCCGCCTCCGCAGCAAGGGCATGAGCAACCGCCTGCGGTTTGACCGCCGCCGTCCGCGCAACGGAGATCCGGGCCTTTGGCGGCGCTATCCTCGCCTGTTCCAGAAGGGCTTGACCCGCCAGCATGCTCTCCCGTGCGCTTGCAGCCGCATCCGCACATGCTCCAAGCCAGACGCGCATCGCTTCCGCCTCAGGCTCACCCGCGGGCTTTGCCTGACAGCCGGCCAGCAGCGCAAACGCGAGCGCGCAGACCAGCAACAATGCAAACTTTCTCTTCATTACAGCAGCTCCCTGAAGTACAGTCCCGCCGTGCGCGGCGCATCCAGCGGTAAGCCTGCCAGATATAGCGCCAGCACCTCCCCGCAGCGTTCCTTCGTTTCGATCGTAAAATACAGTTCCTCAAAATCCAGCCGCGGCCGCGAGCGATCGCCCGCGTAGAGCGGCACGCAGTTCAGGATCTCGGCATACTTCTTCTCGCGGCAGATCAGCGGGAATTCCGCCCCCGTGCGGTCCGTGAGCGAAGCAAGTCCGCTGCAGTTCCCGCAGCCCTTCTCCGTTTTTCCCGGACAGGCGCGGCACTTCATGAGGGGTAGATATCCGTAAACGAGCGCACCGCGCGGCAGTTCGCCCCGCATCCTCCGCATTTTCGCAAAAGCCAGTTCCGGCGACAGGATTGCGTCCGCAAGGCCCATCGCCCTGCATTCCTCCAAAGCCGCGGAATTCAGCACGTTCAGCTCAAATCCGCCGTGCACGCGAAACCCCGCTTCCTGTGCCAGCCGCACGGATCCGATGTTCGAACACGCCGCATCCCGCACGCTCTTTGGCAGGCCGCGCAGCAGGCTGCGGATCTTTTCCGCATCCGCAGCGCCGTAAATGAGCGGCGGCAGCTCCGCACAGAGCCTTCCCGCAAAGCGGTCCGCAAGCTCCGGCGCATTCGCGATCTCCTTTACAGGCAGAATGACGACGGCATCCTCCGGCACGTCCGGGATCTGCGCCGCCTTTTCAAAGCGCAGCCGCAGCGATGACCTTTCCGAAGGCGCATAGGCAGGCAGCGGGTCATCCGGCGCGTCCTTGCGCTTTCGCGCGTAAGCCCTGTTCCGCTCGATGTCCAGCGCTTCCAATGCCTCCCGGCGCATCGCGTTCAGCGCAGACGCCGGCAGATACAGGCCCGGATCGATGGCGCACTTGACCCTCCACACTTCGTAACTGCTGCCGCCCGTTTTCAGCAGGCTCCTTTTCGCCTGCGCGTCATCCAGCGCCAGCCGCATCGCCGCAGCCGGCACGGGACCGAAAGACTCCGCCTTCGCGTCGCCGCAGGAAGCCGCCAGCCTCGCGGGCTGTCCTTCCCGGGCTTCCAGGAAGAACTCCACGGGCAGTTTTGCATCCGGAGTATTTCGTATCATCGAAGCGAGGTCCTCCAGCACGCCCGAGGCTGCCGTCACGTCCTCTTTCGTGCGGTAGCCGAACATGTCGAGCGTCCGCTTGCCGGCCAGATAGCCGTCGGTGAACCCGCTGCGGGAAAAGACCGCGCGCAGGGTTTCGATGTCCGGGGCAGCCCCGCTGAGCGCCTGCCGGCAGGCCGTAACGGCTGCCGCCACGTATTCGGGCCGCTTCATCCGCCCTTCGATCTTCAGCGAAGACACCCCGGCCTCCGCGAGCTCCTCGATCCGCGGAATGTAGCACATGTCCTTGAGAGACAGCGCATGATCCCTTCCCCGAATGCGCCAGTCCAGCCGGCAGGGCTGCGCGCAAAGCCCGCGGTTGCCGCTGCGCCCGCCGAACATGGCAGACATGTAACAGTTGCCGGAGACGCTCATGCAGTGAGCCCCGTGGACGAACACCTCGCAGTCCGCGCCGGTTTCGCTTATGATCTCCCGGATCTCGGAAATCGACAGTTCCCGGGCCAGAACGACGCGCGAAAAGCCATATTCCAGGAGTTTCCGCACGCCGTCCGCATTGCAGACGGCCATCTGCGTGGACGCAAGCAGCGGCAAGCCGGGCCAATGACGCTTCGCGTAGGAAGCCACCGCCAGATCCTGTACGATGATGCCGTCCGCGCCGCTGCGCGCCGCCGTATCGACAGCCTCGTGCACACCGCTGAGTTCGTCATCCATTACGAGCGTATTGATCGTAACGTACACCTTTACGTCCGCGTCGTGGCAATAGAAAATCGTCGCCTTCAGGCCGGCGCCGGCGAAATTGTCGGCGTTGCGCCGCGCGTTAAAGTTGGGCAGGCCGAAATAGACCGCGTCTGCGCCGCAGCGCACCGCAGCCTTCAGCTGTTCCTCGCCTCCGACGGGAGCGAGTATTTCCGGCCGTTTCCGAAAGAAATTGATCTGATCCATGCTATTCTGAAATCCCCATGCATTCCGGGATATACAACAAGAACATCTGTGCGCCCCTTGCCCTGCGCTTTCCGAGCGTTCCCTGAGTTTACCAGAGGGGGCTCACACGATGTTATATATTCCATTCATTTTACCACAAGCAGCATCTATGGTAAAATAAAGTGTTGTCAAAGACAGAAAGGCGAACGACCATGCAGATGAATCCGAACCAGAAACCCGAACTTCTCGCGCCCGCCGGCGACAGGGAATGCCTGCGCGCCGCTTTGCGTTACGGCGCGGACGCCGTGTACTGCGGCGGACCCTTCATGCAGATGCGCGCCAGCAAAGTCGGCTTCTCCCGCGAAGACCTGATGCAGGCCAGCCGGGAGATTCACGCAGCGGGAAAGAAACTGTATGTAACGGTCAACTGCTTCGCCTTCAGCGACGAGATCGAACCCATCGGCGCTTATGCCCGCTTTCTGGAAGAGATCGGCGTCGATGCGGTCATCGTCTCCGACCTGGGCGCCATCGCGCAGATCCGGGAAACCTGCCCGAACCTGGAGATCCACGTCTCCACGCAGGCCAGCTGCATGAACTACAAGACCGCCCTCGTCTACCGAGACATGGGGGTCAAGCGCATCGTGCTGGCGCGGGAGCTGTCGATCGGGCAGATCGCGCAGATCCGCGCAAACGTCCCGGAAGACTTGGAACTGGAAGCCTTCGTGCACGGCGCCATGTGCATGAGCTACTCGGGCCGCTGCCTGCTGTCCGCTTACCTCGCGGGCCGCTCCGGCAACCGCGGCGAGTGCGCGCAGACCTGCCGCTGGGACTACTACCTGATGGAGGAGAAGCGTCCGGGCGAATATTTCAAGATCGAAGAGGACGAGCGGGGCTCCGCCATCCTCAGCTCGAAGGAACTCTGCTGCATCGGCCTGCTGGACCGCCTGCAGGCTGCCGGTGTCTGCTCGTTCAAGATCGAAGGCCGCATGCGTACGCCGTTCTATACCGCGACGGTCGTCAACGCGTACCGCCTGGCGATCGACGGCAAGGCGGGCGAAGAAACTCTGCGCCGCGAGCTGGACACCGTCTCCCACCGCCCGTTCTGTACGGGGTTTTACCTGGGTGACCCCTCCCAGCTCATCCCTGACACGAAGGGCTACATCCGCGACTGGCTGTTCGTGGCGACAGCGCTCGAAGACAGCGCAGATGGCAAGGTCAAAGTACAGACCCGCAATCCCTTTGCCGCAGGCGACGAGCTCGAATACCTGCAGCCCGGCAGGACCGGCATTCCCTTCCGCGTGGATGCGATCGCGGACGAAGAAAACACCCCCATGGAGCGTTCCGCAACGCCCATGAGGGTCTTAACGATCTCCGCGCCGGACGGCATCCGCGCCGGCGACATTCTCAGAAAAAAGGTCTGATGCCTGCGAGGTAGTCTCCGCTGCACAGCCTCAATGCACGATCTCATGCAGGGCGTCCACCGCGAGGGCGCCCTTTTGTATGGCCGCTTCCAGGGTGCTCCGGTCCGCCGGATCCGCCATCCAGGCCATGCCGCAGCCTGCCGTGATCTGCGTGGGCACGGGGATGAGCCTCCCGGGCAGCCC
>JAIKZT010000321.1 GCA_024682015.1 Clostridia bacterium | reverse complement strand
GACGCACTGGCCGATGACGGTCGCGACGGCTGCGCCGGCCACGCCCATGGCCGGAAATCCGAAGAGGCCGAAGGTCATGATGGGGTCCAGGATGCTGTTCGTAACGGCGCCGGACAGCATGCACCACATGGGCGCGATCATATTGCCGCCCGCCTGCATGATCTTCTCCATGGAAGACGAGCACAGGGCGAACAGGGAACCGACGCACACGATGGTGCAGTATTGCACGGCGGGTTCGATGAGCGTCGCGTTCTCGGAGAAAGCCGACGCAAAGGGGCGTGACCCGAACAGGCCGAACGCCACGAACAGCAACCAGTGGCAAAGGGCCAGGAAGAGACCGTGCTCCGCGGCGCTTTGAGCGGCTTCGTAGTCCTTTGCGCCGAGGCGCCTGGAGATGAGTGACGAAAGGCCGACGCTCGTGCCGACGCCCACGGAGATGTTGATGAGCTGGATGGGGTAGACGAGCGAAACCGCGGACAGGGCGTATTCGCCGAGCCGCGATACGAAGATGCTGTCCACGATGTTGTACAGCGCCTGGATGAGCATGGAGAACATCGAGGGCAGGGACATCTCTATGATGAGCGGCAGCATGGGCTTCGTGCCCATGCGCAGGGTATTCTGGTTGACTTTCGGTTCTGACATAACATTCCTCTCGATTGCATGGTGACCACGTATTATACCATTTGAACCGTCAAAAAAACAAGGGCGCCGGATCCGCAATCCGGCGCCTTTGCAACTGTTTGCCGTTCTATTTGTTCAGGTATTCGAAAACGCTTACCATGAAGGCAGCGATCTCTGCGCGGCTGCTTTCAGCTGTCGGCGCGACGGAGGTCTCACTGCGGCCTGTCATGAGGCCGAGCTTGACGAGCCAGGCCATGGCAGGTTTTGCGTATTCGGCGATGTCCGAAGCGTCGGCATACTTGTCGAGCACGGAGAGATCCGGGTCGCCGAGGACTTTCTTGTTGGCTTTCGCGTAGTTGAAGACCATGACCGCCATATCCTGGCGGGTCACGCTGGCGTCGACGCCGAAACCGGTGGCTCTGCCGGCGGCGATGTCGTTTGCGACAGCCCAGTTGATGGCCTTCTCATACCAGGCGCCCTCGGCCACGTCGGCGAAACCGGCAGAGGGAGCGTCCTTGACCTTCTTGTTCAGCTTCTGCTCCATGGCGTACAGGATCTGGCAGAACTGCGCGCGGGTCGTCTTCACGGCGCCGCGGAATTCGTAGGTATCCTTGCCGTTTTCGTCCTTGCCGGCGGCGTATCCGGTCATGAGCCCCAGTTCTGCCGCCTTTTCAGCGTATTCTTCGTACCAGTCGTTGGACTTGACGTCCGTAAAGGCATCGGAGGTCTTGGGACCTGCCACGGACGTTTCGGCCGCGACCTTGCCGCTGCCGCTCTTGGAAAGGGTGATGGTTGCGTTCTTTTCGGAAACGTTCGCCTTGACCTCGTCCCAGGTGTTGTCCTTGGAATTGTAGACAGACAGGGTAATGTCCTTGTCCAGCAGGCTTTCGACGGAATCCGGATCGCCGTAGGTGCCGACCCAGCGCAGCTTGATGGACGCGATGTCCTGGGTCTCTTCGGCTTTGGCGGCCTCTGCGGCAGTGCCCACGAAGACTCTCGTGTAAGCCTTGTCCGCCTCCAGTCTGAGCGTCGTGGCGTATTCGTTGGAATTCGGCCCGCCGACGGTCGTGAGGCTTGCGGCCTTTACGCCGAGGTCGGTATTGTCCTTGACCTTCAGATCCGTCGTGAGTCTGAAGTCTTCGACGAGCAGAGTCTTCGCCTTCGCGTCGACGGTGAACTGGCGGGGGAAGAAGGCTCTTTCGATCTTCGCTTCGCCGGCCAGATACTTTTCGACGTAACTTTCGGAGATGGAGACGATGGGCAGGTAGGAGACGTCCGCATCCACGGGAATGCTGAATGCCCACTTTTCATCCTTGTTCAGTTCGCCTTCGACCCATTTTTCGGGTTTATAGCCAATGGCGGCGGCTTCGTCGTAGGTGCCCTTGAACAGGTTGTGATATCCGGCGCCGTTGAGCACGACGTCCAGCGTGGTCTTGCCGTTCTTTGTGACGAGTTTAGCGTCGATGACCTTGAACATCTTGACCTGGTTATCGATCGTGAGCTCGATGGTCTTGTCGGCCGGCTGATCGTCGTCATCGTCATGGCCGCCCTGGCCGGGATCTTCGGGCTGATCGGACGGCTTCTGAGCCAGTTTATCGGCAGCGGGGATGGCCAGGTAGTACTGATCCGCGGTGGTGCCGTCGCCTTTTTCCTCGGTCTTTCTGGGAACGATGGGCAGCGCTTTGCCGCAGTTTTCGACGCTGACGGTGAAGTCCATGGCGCCTTCTGCCAGAACGACGTCCACCTCGTTTTCCTTCAGCGTATCGAAATCATCGATGTCGCCGTAGTAGAAACCTCTGTAGACGGTCGTGTTCTTGGGAATGATGTGCATTTCGACGACATCGCCGTTCACGTAGAACGTGGAGCCGTCCTGGGGCGCGAACATGCCGAAAGCGGAGCTGTCTGCCTTGATGAAGGAGACGACGTCGCCTTCATAATCAAAAGCTTCGGCGGCGGGTTCAGGCTTGGCTTCCAGCTTCTCAGCTGCGGGGATGGCCAGGTAGTACTGATCCTTGGAGGTGCCGTCGCCTTTTTCCTCGGTCTTTCTGGGAACGATG
>JAIKZT010000320.1 GCA_024682015.1 Clostridia bacterium | reverse complement strand
TACGCGGCGGCGGAGCGCCACCTGGAGTTCTGGCTGGGCGAGGCCCGGCTGGGACATGACAAGCGGGGCGAGCTGTCCGTTCGCGAGGAGCAGATCGGCTTTTACCGCAAGCGCGGCGAGGAGGACAAGGCGCTGGCCTGCGTGCGGGAGGCGCTTGCCCTCGTGGAGGAACTGGGCTACGCGGATTCCGTGTCCGGCGCCACGTGCTTCGTCAACTGCGGCACGGCGCTGCAGGCCTTCGGGCGCAGCGAGGAGGCCATGGACCAGTTTGACCGCGCCAAAGCCGTCTATCTGCGCCATCTCGGCGAGGATGACCCGCGGCTGGGCGGCCTGTACAACAACATGGCGCTGTCCTGCGCGTCCCGCGGGCGGTTTGGGGAGGCTCACGCGTGCTATACGCGGGCGCTGGAGATCATGGAGAAGGTGCCGGGCGGCGAGCCGGAGCGGGCGATCACGCTGCTGAACATGGCCAACGCGGTCGAGGCCGAGCATGGCCTGGAGAAGGCGGAGAAGAAGATCGAACAACTGCTGGACGAGGCGGAGTCGCTTCTGGCGGCAGCGGACCCGCTGGCCCGCCCCGAGCTGGCGGAGCACATCGCGCCGGGCTACTATGCCTTCGTGTGCGAATCCTGCGCGCCGACGTTCGATTATTACGGATATTTCCTCGCGGCGAAGCGGTTTTCGCGGCGCGCGAAGGAGATCACGGAGCAGC
Source organism: Clostridia bacterium (assembly GCA_024682015.1). Lineage (GTDB taxonomy): Bacteria > Bacillota > Clostridia > Peptostreptococcales > Anaerovoracaceae > RUG11894. The sequence continues at coordinate 4,704 of JAIKZT010000320.1, read as the reverse complement.
TGCAATGAACGGACAGGAATTGTCAAAAGCGTATTTCGAAGCCTACGGAAAGGACATGCTCGCGCAGTTTCCCGAACTGGCCGGCAAGGTGGCCGTCGGGCTGGCGGGCGCGGGTTCGGAGTGCCTGGGTTTCGATGATGAATTGTCGCAGGACCACGACTTTGAACCGGGGTTCTGCCTTTTTGCGTTCGTGGACGAGGAAGGGGACGGTACGGAGAAGCGCCTGTCCCGACGCGAGGCGTTCGCGCTGGAGCGGGCGTACGCGAAGCTGCCGAGGGAATTCGAGGGCTTTGCGCGCTCCCGGATGAACCCGGTGGGCGGCAACCGCCGCGGGCTCGTGGACCTTTCTGCCTTTCTGAAAGACGCGGTCGGAACGCCAGACGGGCAGCTGTCCGCACAGGACTGGCTGCGCGTGCCCGAACAGGGTCTGCTCGAGGTGACGGGCGGCGAGATCTGGGCGGATCCCGGGAACATCTTTACGCCGGTGCGCGAGGCTCTCGCTTTCCTGCCCGAGGACGTGCGGCGCAAGAAGCTCGCGGGCTGCCTGCTGCTGATGGCGCAGGCGGGCCAGTACAACTACCCGCGCATCATCGCCCACGGCGAGACGGGCGCGGCGCAGATGGCCTGCTTTGCCTTCGCGGAGAACGCGATCCATGCATCTCACCTGCTCGAGCGGCGCTATACGCCGTATTATAAGTGGTCGTTCCGCAGCCTGCGCGGCCTGGGGCCGTTCTACGCCGAGCTGGCGGACGATCTGGAGGGCCTTCTGACGAGCGCCAACGACCCGGAGACGGCCGAATCCAAGGCCTTCGTGATCGAGGACATGGCCAGCCGGGTCATCGGCCGGCTGATGGACGAGGGACTGACGAAGGCGAACTGCGGCGATCTCGAGAAGCACGCCTATTCCGTAAACGACGGCGTGGCGGACGGCGGGCTGCGCAACATGCATATTTTAAGCGGGGTATAGCGCGTTCTGCCCGGCAAAACGAAAAGGTGGCGCAGTGGGTTCTTGAACGGTGCAGCTCGGTAAAGAGTTCTGCCCGGCCGGGGACACACGAAAATGTGACCCAAACGAGGATTTGCTGGGATGGGTCACATCCGGCGGGCTGCTTTTGTGACCCCTTTGGGCAATCTACAGGATGGGGCACATTTGGATGCGACCCATTAGCGGTTTTCCGGCATTGGGTCACATACGGGCTGTTGGACTTTTGGTACGCGTGCGGATCGAAGCCCAAGGTGAAGGGATCGGCGCGGTTCGGTAAAGAGTCCTGTCCGGCATAACGAAAAGGTGGCGCAGTGGGTTCTTGAACGGCGCGGTCCGGTAAAGAGTCCTGCCCGGCCGGGGACACACGAAAATGTGACCCAAACGAGGACTTGCTGGGATGGGTCACATCCGGCGGGCTGCTTTTGTGACCCCTTTGGGCAATCTACAGGATGAGGCACATTTGGATGCGACCCATTAGTGGTTTCCCGGCATTGGGTCACATACGGGCTGTTGGACTTTTGGTACGCGTGCGGATCGAAACCCAAGGTGAAGGGATCGGTGCCATAAGGATGTTCCCAGCTGGCATACACTAAAGGCAAAAGAGGTTGATTATGCAGATACAAGGCTTACAGAAGATGACCCTCCTGGACTTCCCGGGGCGGGTCGCGTGCACGGTGTTCCTGGCAGGGTGCCAGTTCCGCTGTCCGTTCTGCCACAACAGCGAACTGCTGGGCGAAAGCGAGCCGGGCATCATGGACGATGCGCAGCTGCTGAAGTTTCTCGAAAGCCGTAGGGGCATCCTGGAGGGCGTTGCCTTTACCGGGGGAGAGCCGCTGATGCGAAAGGAACTGCCCGCGCTGCTCGCGAAGATCAAGGAACTGGGTTATCCCATCAAGCTCGACACGAACGGCGCGCTGCCCGAGCGGCTGAAGGAGGTCGTTTCGGCCGGGCTCGTCGATTACGTGGCCATGGACATCAAGAACAGCCCGGCTCGCTATGCCCAGACCTGCGGCCTGCCGGACATGGGCAAACTGCTCGCCCGCGTGGAGGAATCCAAAAACTTTCTGCTTGAATCTGAGTCAGCAGAAACGTCCCCTGACTCACCGTTCGATTACGAATTCCGCACGACCTGCGTGGCGCAGCTGCACGATGCGGCATCGTTTGAGGCGATCGGCCCCTGGATCCGCGGCGCGAAACGGTATTTCCTGCAGGTGTTTACGGACCGGGAGACCGTGCCCTTCGCCGGGCTCACCGCGCCTTCCCCGGAGGAGATGCGCGCCTATGCGGACATCGTCCGGCCCTTTGTCGGAGACGTGCAGATCCGCGGCGGAGAATAGCAGCGGAAAACGGCCTGTCAGGCGCTTGCCCGGCGTCCGAACGCATAAGCAGGCCTTCGAGGATGGTTTGCCCCGCTGCGGGGCATTCTAAGGACTTTGCAGGGTCATCGGAAAGGACGATGCGAGGGCGCGCTGTTAACCAAAGAGACGCGCAGGGATTTCAGCTGAAAGAGAAGGCAAAAGGAGATCACCATGAGACCAAAAATGACGATCACGGCTGCGGGCGACTTCATGCATTATCGCATGCTGCCACAGCGGTACGAAGGGTTTGAGGACGTGAAGGCCTTTATCGAGAGAGGAGACGTCCGTTTCTTCAATCTGGAGACGGTCTTTCCGGACGAGACGTGCTTCGGCAATCAGTTTTACGGAGGCGGATACGTCTTTACCAGCGAGCGCGCGCTGAACGACGCCAGAGCGTTCGGATTCAACATTCTGACGTTTGCGAACAACCACGCGTTCGACTTCTCGTACAACGGCTTGCTGCGCACGCTCGACGCGGTCCGCGCGGCTGGTTTTCCCGGCGCCGGCGTTGGCCGCAACCTGGACGAAGCTTCGGACGCCGCGTTCATCCAGACGCCGACCGGAAGCCTTGGCCTGGTCGCAGCCGTGTCCACCATGGGCAGCGAAGCGGCGATGGCCGGCAGGCAGTCCCGGCGGGTTTTGGGACGCCCGGGGGTGAACGGGCTGCGGATCGCAGGCAGGATCGTCGTTCCCGAAGAACAGTTTAAGATCCTCGAAGAGATCGACGCCAGGACGGGCGTCAACGCATCGGACAACATCCTCCGCATGGAGGGGTTTGCCCCGCCCAAGCCGGAAGGACTGCTGCAGATCCAGTCGACTTTGTTTGAAAAGGGCGATGCGCTGCGGTACGAGACGCACCCGAATGAAACGGACATGAGCCGGGTCACCGCCAGCATCGAAAACGCGCGGCGGCAGTCCGACTACGTGGCGGTGAGCATCCATTCCCACGAGGTGGAGTCGATGGACAAGGCGGTTCCTCCGCAGTTCCTTGCGGAATTCGCGCATCGCTGCATCGACGCGGGCGCGAACGCCGTATTCGGCCACGGGCCGCACATCCTCCGGCCGCTGGAGATGTATAAGGGCCGGCCGATCTTCTATTCCCTGGGGAATTTCCTGTTCCAGGACGTGGCGCCCTATCAGCCGGAAGACATGTACGAGAAATACGGCCTGACTTCGGATACTCCCATCAGCGCGCTCTACGACGCGCAGACGGCCGGCAACACCCGGGGCCTGCTCAGCAGCCGCTACGTGCTGGAATCCGTCATCCCCTGCATCGAGGTCGAGGACGACGCCGTCGTGAAGATCGAACTTCTCCCCATCTCCCTCGGCCCGGGTAAAGAATCCTGGCAGGGAGGCCTTCCGGCGCCAGGCTTCGGCCAGGGCATCCTGGAACGCCTGCAGGCGATGTCCGCGCCGTATGGGACGGAGATCGTCATCCGGGAAGACGGCATCGGCGAAGTGAGATTGTAAAACGCCGCTTCGGGTGGAATAGGGGGATGAAAAGTGGGACAAGGAACCGTCCCCATGTCTCACGCGCAGTGCATTGTTAAGCGGTTCTGGGTTTTCTCCCGGATCGCTTAACTAAACAAACGGGCATTAACAGAACCTTTCGAACAAATTGTTAAACATAAATGCCGAAAAGGAACAAGCGCTTAACATCTTGTGTCCTTTCGGCATTTTTTTAGTTCTTTGGCAGGCAGAAGGCCTGTTCACGGGTATTATCCCCGACGAAAGTGTTAAGCGGATACCGGCTTGACGTCGTTTCGCTTAACAATCGACTGCGCAAGGCAGCCAATCATGGGAGGCCGTCGCAGCGCACCTCATCCGGCGCGAGAAGGCTTGTAAAATGGGACAAGGAACCGTCCCCATGTCTCATGTGCAGGTCAGCCGATTACAGGAGAATCGTCGCAGCGCACCTCGTCCGGCGCGAGAAGACTTGTAAAATGGGACAAAGAACCGTCCCCATGTCTCATGTGCGGGTCAGCCGATCACGGACGGGCCGTCGTAGCGCACCTCGTCCGGGGCTACAGGAAAGGCGGCCAGCAGGTGGTCGCACACGTGCAGCAGATCCGCTTTGCCGGAGGGCAGGCGCCCTTCGACGGTGTACAGGCCCAGCACGGACGAATCCGTAAACGTGCAGTCCGGACCCTCCATGTCCGTGATCGAGAGCATGTAGCGCAGTTCTTCGAGCTTTTCGCGGTAGTCGGTAGGGTCAAACGCGCCGCTGCGCACGAGTTCTGCGAGGGGCGTTCCTTCCCAGATCGTAAGGCCGATGCACCAGACGCTGGCCGGATGGATCTTTGAGAGGAATTTCGCGGTCTCCTCCGCGTGATGCCGCGAGAGGTGCCTTCCGCCCAGCCC
>JAIKZT010000307.1 GCA_024682015.1 Clostridia bacterium | reverse complement strand
GCCGAACGTGTCGATGGAGAACGCGGCGATGTTCTCGAAGACCGCGATGACGGTCGAGAAACTCGCGAAGCACATGAACAGGAAGAACAGCGTGCCCCAGATGCGGCCGCCGGCCATGTTTACGAAGATGTTGGGCAGGGTCACGAAGATGAGCCCCGGGCCCGCGCCGGTCTCGACACCGAACGAGAAGCACGCGGGGAAGATGATGATGCCCGCCATGATCGCGACGAACGTGTCGAGGGCGCAGATGCGCACCGCTTCGCCGGGCAGGGAGTTCTCTTTCGACATGTATGATCCGAAGATCTCCATGGAGCCGATGCCCAGGGAGAGCGTGAAGAACGCCTGGTTCATGGCCGCCGTGGCGACTTTGCCAAGGCCCATGGCGCTCGCGCGCTCCATGCTGGGCAGCAGGTAGAAGCGCATGCCTTCAGCCGCGCCGGAAAGCGTTAAGCTGTGGATGCCGAGGACGACCATCAGGACGAGCAGCGCGCTCATCATGACCTTCGTGACCCGCTCCACGCCGTTCTGGATGCCGCCCGCGCAGACCGCGAAGCCCAGGATGACATTGATCGTCATCCAGATCGCCATCAGTTTGGGATCGCCGAGCATGCCGCCGAACACGCCGCTGACTTCGTCCGCGGTCATTCCCGAGGCGAACCCGCCGGTGAGGAACTTCCAGAAATAGCAGAACATCCAGCCCGAGACGGTGGTGTAGTACATCATCAGCAGGTAGTTGCCCAGCATGCACAGCCAGCCGTGGATGTGCCACTTGGCGCCGGGTTTTTCCAACGTCTGATACGCTTTGATCATGCTCTGGCGGCTGCCGCGGCCGACCGCGAGCTCCATCGTCATGACGGGAATGCCCATGATGACCAGGAACAGCAGATAGAACAGCACGAAGATGCCGCCGCCGTTGGCGCCCGTTACGTACGGGAACTTCCAGACGTTGCCGATGCCGATGGCGCATCCCGCGCTTACCAGGAGGAATCCGATCCTCGATTTAAAATTTTCTCTTTCCATACTTCAATACCGTTTAAAAATACTGCGAATAAGAAAAAGCCGGCCCAAAACCGGGCCGGCCGATTTATGCATACTATTGTAGCACAATTATTTTACGCGTTAAAGCGTTAATTTAGATTTTTTGTTCCTGCGTGGCAGGGACCAGGGGTGGCGGCTGCGCAGACGCAATTTAAAACCTGGGACCTCGTTGACCCTACCGACCCTGCAAGCCGTTTACCGTTTCCGCTGAGCCTGCTCCACCCGCGGCGCGTCTGGCAGCACTTGGAGGCTGGATGGGGTCACGCGGCAGGGGAGGCAAAGAACCTGCACGCCGGCGGACTTTGCTTCAGCCAAAGCCTCGCCAAAGGCCGGCTGAGTTGTGACATTCGGTCGCACTTCCCACACGCCCTCCATCTGAATGACGAAGGCGACCGCGGCATGCCACCCTTCCCGGGCGGCTTTTGCGAGCTCCCGCAGATGCTTTACGCCTCGCTCCGTCGGCGCGTCCGGGAAATAGCCCCAGCTGCCGATCTGAAGCGTACAGCTTTTCACCTCCAGCAGCCAGCGCTCGCCGCCGCGCTCCATGTAAAAATCGAAGCGCGAATCGCCCCAGCGGAATTCGGGAACGATTCTGTCGAACCCCTGACCCGCCAGCCACTCCGCCGCCACCTTGTTAGGCGCCTGGCTGTCGATGTTCACGATGGAACCATCCCCGCGGCGCACGGCCACCAGATCGTAAGCTGTCTTGCGGGCAGGGTTGGCAGATTGCTCCAGAAAAACTTCCGCACCGGGCAGCAGGAGTTCCCGGCAGCGGCCTGTGTTTTTCACGTGCACGGTTTCCGCTGACCCGCCCAGATCCACGTGAGCCACAAACCGATTCGGCCGGTCCAGAAAATATGCGCTTGTAATAGAATTATACTTCATGCCCCTATCATACTATTAAAACCCCCGCCCCAAAAGCAGAAATGAGACAAGGAACCGTCCCCATGTCTCAAAAAGACGAGTCAGGAGAAACGTCCCCTGACTCATTCTGACTCAGTCTGTTACAGGTGTCTGTCGCGAGGGATCCTGTCGTAGTGCTTCAGGAGCAGCGGCTCGATCTTCGCGGTCAGCTTCATGTCCAGATTGAAGATGTAGATGAGGAACGTGCCCGTGAAGAGGCCCAGCAGCACGCCCAGCACCTTCAGGCAGATCTTAAGCGATTTCGGCATGTTTTTCAGCATGATGGTTCCTCCTCTCTACCACGATTCTTCGTCGGGCAGCACTTCGAGCGACGGATCGATCGGCTCCTCGCGCATGACGGTCCGCATGTACAGATTGATCTGGTCGCGCACGCCCTGGCGGGAGATGATGCGCGGGTCAAACAGATCGTGCTGCACCCAGACAAGATTGATGCCCAGCTCGCGCGCCCGGTCCTCGAACATGCCGTGCATGCCGTCAAGCGCCTTGCAGCAGATGTGCTCCCACAGGATGACCATGTCCGCATTGAACTGCTCGGTGAACTCCCACAGTTCGTCCAGCAGCACCTTGTAGCCGCCGTGCGTGCGGTTGCGCATGATCATGTTCTCGGTAAGCCAGGCCATGTCGTAGTAAGCCTGCTCGCGGTTTTCGGGCGTATCCTCCTCCGCGATCGGCTTCGTGGACACCATGGACAGCATGTCCGTCAAGGGCACGATGCCCCAGCAGTTCAGCAGCCAGACTAGGAAATCCATGTAGAAGTGCGACTGCACGCCCCAGACGATCGCCCTGTGGCGATACTCCTTCGCAGCCCGCATCTTCTTCTTGTACGCCTGTTCGGCCAGCTTCGTCAGCTTCCGGTCCGCCTTCTCGAAATCCGCCACGCGGCCGCAGATAGCCATGTAGTTCGTCTCGGTGTACAGCGCCAGGTTGGAGCCGAAGACCTGCGGGTATTCCGTGCGGTTCATGTCCAGCCACTCCTGGCGGCATCTCGTCGCATAGTTGACCCGCTTCGCGCACTCGAAATACTCCTTCCAGTCCCACTTGGCCCCGGTGTGCTCCTCGATGAACGCGATCGCGTTGCGGATCTCCTGCGCGGCGTATTCCTGCACGTCGTCCTCACGGTGGCGCAGGGGCGCCGCCAGCTGGAACACGGGGATGCCGTCCTCGCCCTCCAGGCGTTTGGAGATGACGCCGTTGCCCAGCAGTGACCCGTCACAGGTCGTATTGCACTGGATCGCGCAGGCGCCCAGCACCGGCGCGTCGTCGTCGATGGAGACGCCGGCTTCGGCTTCGGGCATCGGGCACACGTCCCCGGCCAGGCCGAACTCCTGCGCCACGTCGATGTAGTGCTCCATGGCGTGCTGGTTCAGCAGCACGGACACGTACGTGGACGGGGTCTCGCGGGACAGGCACTTCAGCATGGGGAAGCCCATCATAACGGCCGTCATCTCGTTCTCGTCCACGAGCACGACTTTCTTGGAAAACTCGGTATCGTTGCCGGTGCGGCGGTCGCCCCGGAACAGGTTGTCCAGGAGTTTGGCCACGTCGTCGATGATCAGATCCTGCTCCGTATGGCACATGCGCAGGTACTCTCCGCGCAGGCCCTGCGTGTGGCGGTCGACCATCATGGGCACGGCGAGATAGTTCGCCATCCAGCGGTAGCGCAGCATGGCCTTGACATTGCGCGGCTTGGCCACGAATTTGCCGAGGGTCATCATGATCTTCAGCCAGCGCGAATAATCGTAGAGCGTATCCTTTACGCCGCGCCACTCGCGGCGATTCCTCACTTTGCTTCCGGCAACGTAGAAGCTGCCGAACTTGTCTTTTCCGACTTCCTTAGCCATTCTGCTCCCCTCCCTGGATCTTCTTGATCTCCATGCTCTCCACAAAGGCCTGCACGCGGGTGCGCATCTGGCCTGACCCGGCGATCGCATACGGCCGGTCGACGGCGAGCACGGGATATCCGAAATCGTCCCTCAGGATGTGGCTCCCGAGCATCTTTTCGTACGCCCAGGGGTCGCAGAACTTCATCTGCTGATAGATGATGCCGTCCGCCCTATACTCCTTCGCGAGGTCCGCGACGTACTGGCGCCGGGCGTTCATCTTGTCCGTGTTCATGTACCGCGGGCACTGGCCGCGCATCATGTACTGGCGGCAGATCTGGGTAAGCGCGTCCTCGTCGTCCGTCAGCTCGATCGGGTCTCTGCCGGGCAGCGAGCCGTAGCAGAAGCGGTCGGCGCACACGTAGGCGCCGGACTCCTCGACGATCTTCACGAAGTCGGTGTCGTCGGTCTCGGACCCCACGACCACCACGCGCGCGCGGAACGGGTCGCGTTCGTCCGGCTCTCTCGTCTTCAGCTCCTCGAGCGTCTCCTCGAGCCTGTCGAGCAACAGATACTTCGGCGCAACATAGGTGGCCATGACGATGACCGCGAACTCATACCCGGTAATGACGGGCCGCTCCGCTTTGCGGAACTCGCCGATCTCGCGGATGAGCCGGCACATGCGGTTGTGATCCTCCACAGCCTTGCGGATGGCCGCGTCGGACGTGTCGATGCCGTAGTGTTCGCGCAGGGGCTTTAAGATGTGGTTTTCGCACTGGAGCTTATACAGATTGAGGCCGTTGTCGTCGGCCTTCATCGGGATCTCCATGTACTCGTAGAAGAAGTTGGGCTTGTCCTTGCCGACAGCCTTCAGCAGTTCCATGTTCTCGATGCAGCGGTTCATCATGGAGCAGCCGTCCGGCGTGATGATGCAGTCGGCAAAGTTGAACCCGCCCTCGATCGCCCGCTCCAGCAGCGCCCGGCTGTACTCGCACAGGAAGCTGGTGAGGTAATACGTGGCGATGTCGAACGAGCCCGTGCGCGGCGCCCGCAGGCGGGCGGAAAACGTTCCGGGCAGGTTGAGCAGAGGCTCGGGCGTGTTTTCGCAGAGATAGGCAATGCAGACCTTGCCTTCGTCCTGCGCCTGCTGGATGAGCTTGTTGTTCGCTTCCTGCAGCAGGTCTTCAAAGAAGATGAGGTGCTTAAGGTCTTTCAATTGGTTTCACGTTCCC
>JAIKZT010000300.1 GCA_024682015.1 Clostridia bacterium | reverse complement strand
CTCGGCATCTATGTCTACATCATGACCGGCGGCGAGCCGATGGTCCGCAAGAAAGACATCCTGAAGCTGATGGAGAAGCATCACGACTGTTATTTCGCCGCGTTCTCGAACTCCACGCTGATCGACGAAGAACTCTGCCAGGAGCTGGAGCGTCTCGGCAACATGACCTTCTTCCTCTCGATCGAAGGCACGCCGGACACCAACGACGCCCGCCGCGGCGACGGTCACTACGAAGCCGTCATCCGGGCCATGGAACTGCTGAAGAAGCACGGCATCCTGTTCGGCACGTCGATCTGCTACACCCGTGAAAACGTGGAAGCCGTCACGAGCGATGATTTCCTGCGTCTGATCTCGGAAAAGGGCGCACGCTTCGGTTTCTATTTCCACTACATGCCCATCGGCAACAACGCCGTTCCGGAGCTGATGCCGACCGTGGAACAGCGGAAATGGATGGTCGAGCGGATCCACTACATCCGCTCCAACGAAAGCGATATCGACTTCTTCCCGATGGATTTCCAGAACGACGGCGAGAAGGTCGGCGGCTGCATCGCGGGCGGACGGAACTACTTCCACATCAACGCCCACGGCGACGCGGAGCCCTGTGTGTTCATCCACTTCTCGAACACGAACATCCACGACAATTCCATCCTGGAGATGCTGCAGAGCCCGCTCTTCATGGAATATCACAGAGGCCAGCCGTTCAACCGGAACCACCTGCGTCCCTGCCCGATGCTCGAGAACCCGCAGCTGCTGCGTGAGATGGTCGAACGCTCCGGCGCGCACGGCACGAACGCCGAATCCGAGGAGACCGCCGATCACCTGTGCTCCAAGTGCGACGACTACGCCAAGGCATGGGCGCCTGTCGCCGAGCAGATCTGGGCCGAGCAGGTCCATCCGCAGAAGGCGTACATCAACTACTCCGAAGAGCACGTCGCCCATCCCGAGCTGGCCGCGTTCGAGACGCTGGACGACAAGAACGCCTGACCGGCTGAACAGTTTACGACAGGAGCTGCCGCATTATTGCGGCAGCTCTTTTTATTCCCCAAAGACTATTTTGATCGTCACGGCGCAAAGGGGCACGAGGAGACCGCACGGAACACGTCGCGCTCGGTCGCTTCACGTCAGTTCCTTTGTATCGCGCCTGTCTGCGACCGGCGTCCGTTCGACGAGGCGCCAAACCCGGCGCCCACGGCGCGAACAGGAATTTGTGAAGCTCCTTCGCCTGCTCCTACCGTTCCTGTGCGTGTCCCCTCATGCCCCTTTGCGCTGCAGCGCCCAGCCCCCGGTCTCGTAAAAGGCTGTATCAGAGCCGCCAGATCAAGCATGAAAGCGCACATACACTCTGGAGGGAACATCCGCAGCGCCGGTACTTGGCGAATGCCTGCATGAGCCTTAGCACCGACCGGAGCGAAGCGGAGACCTAAGTGCAAACGGTTCCCGTAAGAGTATATATGCGTTTTCGTATTTTTAATATGGCAGCTCCTGCCCGTTATTTCCAACGGGTAAGGGTGCTCAGCCGAGTTCCTGTATCCTCTCGTAGAACCCCTGCAGCTCGCGGAAGTACGCCCGGTACAGTGCCGCGTGCCTGTCATAGATCACGGACTGTTCCTCATTGGGACGGTACTCGCTCTGCACCGCCACATGATCGAGGGCCGTCTGGCGAAGATCCTCATACACGCCGATCGCGTTCCCGGCCAGGATGACCGCGCCCCACATGGCCACGTCGCCGCGGTCGAGGACCGCGTAGGTCTTGCGGTGCACATCCGCGCACATCTGCGGCCATATCGCCGACTTGGCTCCGCCGCCGATCATGCGGACCGTATCCATGGCATATTCCGGATAGAACCTGCCGATCCTCTCCAGGGAGATCCCGAAATCGTAGGTCAGGCTCTCCATGAGCGCCTTGTAGAAATGCGCCTTGGAATGGCTCCAGTCGAACCCCATCCACATGCCCTTCAGCGACTCCACGAGAGGCATCGCGCTGCCGGAGAGCAGGCCGATGCTCATGAGCCCGTCGCAGCCGATCGGGATCGACTTCATCTCCTCTTCGATCTGCGCGAACGCTTCCTTCAGCGGCACGCCTTCCTGCTGTACGAACGTGTCGATGAACCAGTCCAGCGTGATGCCGGATCCGGTGATGTAGTTCGTCGCGAAGAAGTCGCCCGGCACGGCGGACGGGATCACGTCGTAGCGCCGTTCTTCCATATCCGGCCGCCACTCGCGCACGCAGCAGCTGACCTCGCCGTAGGAACCGGCTTCGAAGATCACATCTCCCGGATGCACGATCGCCGCCCCGAGGCAGCCGGCCGGCTTGTCGCCGGCGCCGGACACGAGCGGGATGCCCGCCTTCAGTCCGGTCAGCGCGGCCATTTCCGCGTTCAGATGCGCCACGACCGTATTGGAATTCACGATCTTCGGCAGACGGTCCGTATCGATCCCGACCGCCTGGCAGATCGTGTCGGACCAGCGGTCGTGACCGACATCCGCCAGTCCCGTCCACTCGGTAAAGGTCCGGTCGATCACAGCCTCTTCCACCGCGATATCGCCCAGCTTGCCGATCACGTAACCGCTGACGATCAGATACTTCCGGATGCGGGCGTCCGCTTCGGGAAACTCCTCCCGGAACCATTCCGCCTTCGGCGCCATCTGCGGGAAGTTCGTACCGGCCACGCGCAGGAAATCGTCCTTCAGCTCCCGCATCTGCTTTTTCGCGTAGGGCATATACCGGCTGTCCAGAGAGCAGGACCAGGTCGTGATATCGTTCCAGTTCTCATCGACGCCCATGAAGCCGGCCATCTGTCCGGTGAACGAGACCGCCTCGATCTGCTGTCCACGGCCGCCCAGTTCTTCCGTGACCTTCTTCATGCAGGCCAGGACGGAGGCGAACAGCTCTTCGCCCTTCTGGATGAAGACGCCGGGGGCCGGACGGTAGTCTTTGACGGGCTCCGTCGCCACGGCCAGGCAGCTGCTGTCGGCCGTATCGTATACGCCGGCCTTGATGAAGCTGGTCCCCAGATCGATCGCCATAACCAATGTTTCCGCCATATCGTTTCCCTCCGATCCCGTATCCTACAGAAACTGTGCCATGTATTCCCTGGCCGCGTCCATGGACGGCAGCACGACTTCCGCCAGTGCCGCGATCTCATCGGTCGGCTGGACCTGGTCGGGCACCATGATCGTCCGCGCGCCCGCCGCGTGGGCTGCGCGCACTCCGCTGAAAGCGTCTTCGACGACAAACGCGTCCGCAGGCCGTACACCCAGGCCCTGGCAGGCTTTCAGGAAGATCTCGGGATCCGGTTTGCTGTTCACGACCATATCGCCGCAGATCATGACGTCGAAATAGTCCAGGGCGCCCGCGTCCCGCAGCTGCCACGAGGCGACCTCCTGTTCCGTGGAAGTAG
>JAIKZT010000297.1 GCA_024682015.1 Clostridia bacterium | reverse complement strand
TGTAGATTCCGGATCTTCCCTGTATAGTCTGAACGAAACCTCAAACGGCACTTCCGCATAAAGCAGCTTCACGGGTTCGCTCTGGTACAATCCGAGGCGCACCGGATACAGACAGATCTCATCCATCGAACAGGACAATTCCGTTACCGGAATATCCGCACTCAGCTTCATCCTGATAACCCGGTTTTCATCCTCCAGCGCCATGCCGAGCGATGCAAGGACAGCCCAAGACCCCTGCGTGTCTGATGAAACGTTGAACTGATCTAGATGTACCTTGTCATATCCGGAAGGATACGTGTCAAAATGAATGTTATTGGTGAAGTCATAGTCCAGCGTGAAATCCAGCAGGTTAAAACACTTCAGCGCTTCTTCCTCTGCGATTCTCTCAGCGACTTCCTCGACTTCCTGTTCGGAAAGCCCGGCGTCGCCGGCCGTTAAATTACCGTTTCCGTCACTCTTGACGAATCCGTTCAGCGCAAGCAGCGCGCGTACCTTTGCCAGCAGCGCCTCGAGCTCATCGCCTTTTTCGAGCAGTTTGTACTTCGACATGCTATCCTCCTATGCCGCAACGTAAAACAGGATGCGGCCTTTGCCGCCCTTGCCACCAGGTCCAGGGCTTCCACCCTTGCCGTTATCTCCTGTTTCGTGCTCGTCCGTTTCGTTCGCTCCACCATTTCCTGCCGCAGCGCCGGCTGCGCCGCCGCCACCGCCGCCGAAGCCTCCCGTTCCGCCTCTGCCTGGGCTTGCCTGCGCCGGAGGGGTCGTGCTGCTCGCGCCGTTTCCGCCATTTCCGCCCTCATACACCTTATGTCGGATGCCTGTATGCCACTCGACAGAATAGTGATAGTCCCCTGGGGATCCGGCTTCGCCTGCAGATGATCCGCATGCGCCGCCGCCTCCGCCGCCGTCCGTTTTATAGTTCGGATGGATTGATGACGGACCGCCGGATCCTCCCGCAAACGTCGTTCCGCCCACGGTCACAGAGCCGCCATTTTCAGCAGGTGTAGTGGATTCCGGGGAGTGCTGTGTCCTTGCAGCGTCCCCTCCCCGCGCGCCTGGCGTTCCATCGCTTCCGGGCTCAGCTACGATGCTGCCATCCACGAGGTTTTTTAAGATGCTTACCTCTGTCCCATCAGCTGTCGAATACGTCGTGCCGGAAACCGTGATCGTCGTGTCGTCACCGAGCTGGCCTTCTGTTCGGACATCGCCGTATGTTCCACCGAGGCCTCCATCGCCGATCACCGCCGCGTAGGTCGACGCGAGGGACGCGATGTCCACCGCGAGGACCTTGACGCCGTTCCCAGGCTCTCCGCCGAACCCCGGAGCGCCGCCTTTTGCCCAGTTGTCCGGGTAATCCTCATGCCAGCCGAACCTGTCGCTCGCCGCTGTGTCCACGGTCCCGCCAGGCTGTCCCGGGTATCCCGGCCAGCCGCCACGTGACCCGCCGATCAGCACCGCACGAGCGCGCTTTCCTATGTATTCTGCCGGTATAACGACGTTTCCGCCCACAAGATCGCCTTCGTCGACGATGAAGTAATTGGCCCAGTCGCTGCCCATATTCCCGGGCGTCCATTCTGTCGCAACCTTCAGCGCGGCTTTCAGTTTGCCCGACATAGCTATCTTCCGGCTCTTTATGTATCCGGTCCGTATGTCACCAAACGGATCTGTGAACGCGATCATATCGCCTGGCTTCTCGCCGTCTGATACGATGGCGCAGGATACCTCCTGAGCCTGTGAATACAGTGCGGTCACCCGCGCCAGCACGCCTGCGGAATTGGCCGCGGTCACCAGCGTGGCGTCCGTCACCTTGACTTCACAGTCCTCGCCGGAAAGGCCCGTCGTCTGCACCAGCTCGCGAGTCGTATGGACGTATGGGATGCCTGTAAGCGTACCGGTTCCGGAGACGACTGCAAAATTCACGCCGCGAGCGACCTCTGTGAACGTACCGAAGTTCAAACTGTGATAAGGTCCGTCGAACTCGATCCGAGCGTTCGTGACTGCCGGATCCGTGCCTGTGACCTGAAACAGCACCTTTGTGTCGGTTCCGCTCTGATAATAACCATGCTCCGTCACGCGCACCTTTGTGGCCTTTGCCAGGAATTCCACGCTTCCGCCCTGATAGATCGCATCTTCGGAGATCGTCTTTGCCGTATCCGGCTGATTAAAGCAGAATTCCAGATAGCCGTCCGCATCATAGAGCGCCGAGATGCCATATGCGAACAGCAACTGCTGCAGGTTGTCCCTCCTGCTTGCAATAGGGAGGTACCCGGGGACAGGCAGCACCGATATTTCCGCATCCCTGATTGTGTATGGGATATTCCCAAGCAGGTCCGCTATCAGTGTCGCTGCTGTTGTGTTCGCATCATAGATACCGCCGTCATGCTTCTGGCGGGTCAGCAGACCGATCGCGTCGAGGCACGTGATCCTCCACGCCTTTTTGCCAATCCTGCGGACGTCCTGGACGTAATAGCGGCCGATCAGGGTTCCTTCGTGCGTATAGACCACTTCATGCCCGTACTCGATATCGGTCATGTCGATGTCCGCGGCGTCGCTCAGCACGACAAGGTCCAGTTCGTCCACATCCTGCAGGTCCAGATTATCCGCGTCCTGGAGCTCTTCCCATGCACAGGCCTGCCCGTTCGTTATGAATACAAGCTGCCCCGCCGGCAGGTCCTCGGACACCAGCCCGATCGCATCCGACGCCTCGCCGGAGAGAATCTGATCGTCTGTAAACACATATTCGCCTATCTCGATGAGATTTTTCCGGATCATCAGATCTCCTTAACGGTCGCTGAGACGATAAAACGCTGCGTGCCGGATGACTTTTTCACGGCTTTCTGGATGTTGTCGCAGACGACCGTGTAGATTTCCGGCGTTCCCTGGAAATAATCCGTCCTCACGCGAAACGGCCTTCTCCGCAGCATCTGCTGCAGATTGTTCGCTACTGATTCTGTGAGCCATGTGGACGTAAACCGGAACTCCGCCTTTTCCTCAATGTCGTCCAGGATCCGGAGAGCGCTGATCGCCTTTCCAGCCGCCAGGCCCTCCTGCATGCTGATGCTTCCGTCGAAATTACTGTTTTCTGCGTAGACGGTCCAGTCTACCCAGGTGTTGCTGTTGTATTCCACCTGAAAGATCATGCCATGCTCCTATACCTGTACCAGCGAATTGCCGCCGAGCAGTACGCCCTGGTTATACATGTCCACGATATCCGCCGGACTGTACGTGCGCCTTGTGCGGACCTCGATCTCGCGGACGGCCGCCACGATCGCGCTGACGCCGGACACGATCGCGCTGACGATCGCGCCATCATCCAGCGTGACCTCCGAATACACCGGACCGCTCGTACCCGCGCCGGAAGCTGCCGTCATGGCTGCGTTCACATTGAACGTACTGACAGCCGAAGCCTTTACGTCCTCGAGCGCGGCCGTAATGCCCGTTTCCGTGGCCAGGATGCCCTCGATCATGCCTTCTCCGAGCATCCTGCCGATCTCGTCCCTGAAGACCTTCGACGGCGAGTGGATGCCGAAGAAGTCCTTGACCTTCGTCTTGGCGCCTTCCACGACGCCCTTTACCGCGTCGCCGATCTCGGACCCGATCGCGAGAATGCCGTCCTTGATGCCGTTGATGATGTCTTTGCCGAGCTGCAGCCAGTCGACGTTTTTAAAGCCGTCTATGATGGCCTTGATGACGTCCGGCAGCGCCTTGATGATCTCCGGGATCGCTTTGCCAAGCCCCATCGCTATGGAGCCGATGATCTCCATGCCGCTTTCGATCATGGCAGGCAGGTTCGCGCCGATCGTCTGAATGAACGAGGTCAGCGCATCGAGCAGGGCCGATATAAGAGCGGGAAGATTGCCTGCAAAGCCCTTGGCAAGAGACTCCATCACAGACAACCCCATGAACAGGATGTCCGGGAAGTTGTCCGTCAGCGTTGCCGAAAGGCTCGAAACGACCTCCGGAACCTTTTCCAGCAACTGCGGGATGCCCTCCTGCAGGCCCGACGCCATCGTCGAGATCAGCTCCATACCGGAATCGATCATGGCGGGCAGGTGCTCCGTCAGCGCTGTGCCGATCACGCCCGGAACAGCAGAAATTACCCGGCCAACAGCCGGGAGCAGATTCTTAAACAGGAACGTAGACGCGGTGTCCACGAGCGCGCCGAAGGATTCCTCGACGTTCTGGCCGAGCACCAGATTGCCCATAAAGTCCTGCGCAGCAGCCTTCATGGAACCCATGGATCCTGACAGTGTAGACGCAGCTTCCTCGGCTGTGGAGCCCGTAATACCCAGCTCGCTCTGGATCACATGGATTGCCTCATATACGTCGGACAGATTCTCGATGTTGTACTTAACACCGGAAAGCGCCGAAGCGTCTGCGAGCAGGCGCTCCATTTCCGTCTTTGTGCCGCCATAACCGAGCTTCAGGTTGTCGAGCATAGTGTAGTTCTGCTTGGCAAAGCCCTGATATGCGCTCTGGATGGAATCCAGAGACGTGCCCATCTTGTTGGCGTTGTCCGCCATATCGATGATCGCCTGATTCGCAGAATCCGCAGCGGCTTCCGTATCTCCGCCGACCGAAGACAGCAGCGATGCCGCAAAGCTCGTGGCCTGCTCCATATACTGGTTCGCAGATACGCCCGCAGTCCGATACGCTTCAGACGCGTATTCCTTCATCCTGTCGGCTGATTCGCCGAACAGCGTTTCGATACCGCCGATGCTCTGCTCCAGTGCGGCGCCTTCGGAGATCGCCGATTTGAGTGCTGCGCCGATTCCGGCAGCTGCAATAACCGCTTTGATCTTCTTCGCGATGCTTTCCCCGGCGCTCTGGCCGGCGGCCTCTGCCTCACCGCCCATCGCTTCCGCGATGCTGCCTTTGATTCCTCGCGCGGATGGCACGATCTGCACATATGCTTTTGCTAATTCAAATCCGCCTTCTGACATTGTCTTACTATCTCCTCCCGCCTGGCGCGGAACGCCGCTGCGGAATCAAATCCCGTGACCTTCTCCTCCGGCTCTTTCGTGAGTGCTTCCAGGACGGACGTCGGCCTGTTACGCCCTTTCGGCGCGTCCGCCGTCTTCGTCCAGCACAAGTATTTCAGGCTGTCCGCGATTGATGCGAGCAGCGTGTCGCGCAGACCGAGCTTCAGACCGGCCTGCTTTCGCTTGATCCTGCTGTCGTCCGGCAGGTGCGCAGACAGAGCGGCCGCGACGGATAGCCGCAGCGACCGCCAGTCCAGTACTCCATAGACTTCAGCAAGGTCACATATAAGCAGATCCTCGCCGGCGTTGATCATTCCGGCGAGGATAAGGAGTTTTTTGCCTGATTGCAGGCTTTGAATACCTCCATCGTCTCGGCTGCCATTCTCTTCGCCGAGACCCGGCCAGAAGGCGTCCGCACGTGATCGCGCAGGGCCTTCTGCTGGGCCTCGCCAAAAAGGAGGTTCACCACATCGAAGATTTTTGCCGTCTGACCCGCATCCACCAGGATAAGGGCCTCGAGCAGTTCGTAATCATCCAGCGCTTCGTCCTCGATCTCGAAGGCGAAGCCACTTTCTGTCTTGCCGGTGATCATAGGCACTCACCTACACTGCGGTAGACTTCAGGTATTCGTAGTGCGTGTTGCCGTTGCTGTCCGCGATCGCGTCGATAGTGATCTGATATCCGACCGCATCGTCGTCCGTGTAGTTGACCTCGGCGACATCGCTTACGACGCCGCGCGGGATCACAATGCGCTTGACGACGCTGTTCCGGTAGATCAGCTCAAAGACCCAGACAGCCTCTTCCGGATCCACGCCGTTGTATTTGACGGTGAGCCCGGTTCCGAGCGCACCGGTAACGTTGGCTGCGTTGCGGATCGCCTTCAGAGTCTCTTCATTGCTGACCTCGATCAGCGTCACCTTGAACTGATCCTCCATATCTGTCCGGTTGACCAGAACGACGTCGCCACCCCAGGCATGGATCTTGTTGACCGTGCCGGAGAAGATATTCGTGAGACCATCATCGGACGCGTAGCCGAGTTCCTTGAACGCGGAGGCCAGGGCGGTCACCGCATCTGTGGGAGGAGTCGTTCCGGAAGCAGCCCTGAAGACTGCGCCGCCTACTTTAGGCTTGCCGGTCGTAACGTTCAGTACGTTAGGCATGTATTCCCTCCTAATCGTTGAAATAGACCAGGTCGAAGACCGCCTGATAGCGGTAGCGCTTCTTGGCCGGGTCCGTAAAGTTGTAATCTGTGTTCAGGTGGACGCGGGACACGCTGCCCAGCTCCACCATGCTTTTCATGCAGGTCTTCACCTGCTCGTTCAGTTCCGCTGCCTGCACCAGGCTCTTCGCGTAGGACTTGACCGCGATGAGCGCGCTGGCAATGTGATTCGCCTCGCCTCCCGCTGTCTTTTCCACCAGCACATAGCTGGCCGGAACGTTCTTTTCCGGCCGTTCCATATATGCCGGCACGCTCAGGTGCTGATTCAGGTATGCGATAATCGTCTTTTCGATCATTTCAGTGCCTTCAGTATGCTGTTCGTCTCCATGTTCTCGCGCCTGGCTTCCGCTGTCGCCGCCTCAATGGAGGCGTTCACGCGGTTCCGTCCGGCATAAGTCGAAACCTCGTAGCCGTCTCCGAGCCGGCCCTGTGCACTACGCGCAAGTTCAGCCACAGCATCCATCATCTCGGATGAACGCAGCAGCGCCTGCACGCCTTCGCGGTTCAGCTCAATCCGGACCTTATTACTCATAGCGCTCGACCTGGACTTTCTTATTCCAAGAAAGCGGCACGAGATCCTCGATCCCGAGCGTCACGAAGTTGAACGCATGCCAATCCTGCCCGAAGAACGATACCTTGCGGTCTTCCCACTCATGCGCATCGCCTTTCGGGATCCCGAGCGTGTAGACAGCGCGTTTCCCGTGGATATCCAGCGCTTCCGCCATATCGTCGGAAGACGCCGGGCTCACGAGCACGTTGTGCACGGTCAGCGGGCTTTCCGCATAGACCGGCGCATTGAAATCATCGACGCCCGTCTGCGTTTTCACGTAAAGCGTTACGTCGATTCCGTGGGGCTTTGCCATAAGGGAATCACTCCTATCTTCTGCGAGAGAAGGCCAAGACGCTTCAGATCGTTCTTCATGATGGCGGCAGCGAGCCCTCCGCCGGGAATGGCGTAGGTGCCGGACCACGAATAGCCCAGCGCGCTCTGAGACTCCTGAGACATCGGATCGCCGTCCGGCGTCTGCCGCATGGCGCGGATCACGATATCGCAGGTCACCAGCTTCAGCGTGTTTGCATAAGCGCTGCTGGCCTGCGCCATCGCGTCCAGATCCTTGCCGACCCTTGCTGCCATCGTGCGCAGTGTGTCGCAAAGGAGCGGCAGGAGCGTTTCGATCCGCTCCTGCTCGCTCTCGCTATAGACTTTTCCTGCCAGCGCCTGAACGTCGCTGAAAGTGGCAAAATCGCTCATTTTTTCGTTGCCGCCTTACTCTTTACCGCCTTCACGGTTTTCTTCGCGCTATCGGGCGATTTCGGGCCTTCCTGAGGCTTTGCGGGGACTGGCTGGTCCTCGACAGGCTCCCAGCCGCCGCCCCCGATCTCCGATTCCGTTTCGATTACCGCACCGGTGAACTTATTGCGGTATGTGCGCATCTTAGGCCGGTCTCGTCTGGATGCGCGCGAAGGCCGTGCCGTCGAGGATGGCCCAGCCGATATAGATCTCCGCTCTCAGGTAGACCTGGTTGTGACCCTTCAGATCGCCGGCGTCGGAATCGTTGTCCGGGTTGCCGTAGGGGATGATCTCGAGCGGGATCTCCTTCGCGATACCGTACTTGAACGCCTTCGAGAAGTCGCCGATATAGGCGAAGTTCTTGCTGGTGGACGTGTCGCCGAAGTTGACCGTGTTGTTCACGTCGCAGGCTACGCCGTTGAGTTTGCCCGGATTGCCGCCGAGCTTGAACTCCGGATACTGGGACACGCCGTTGACCTTCACCTTGCCGAGGCCGGCCGCGAAGCCCTTGCTGAAGGCGTAGCCGGTGTTGTCGTAGGCTGCGCCCAGAGTCGCGATGGCATCCTCGATGTTGTCCTCCAGCGTGCTGGAGTTATAGGTTACATAGCCGACTGACGTGTTGGTGTCCAGAGAGTTGGTACCGATCGCAGCCGAAGAGGAACCTGTCCGCGGGTTTACGCCGTGGAAGGCCATGATGTCGAGCGCGCGGGCGAACTTCTTCGCGGCGCCGTCGACGAAGGCTTTGAGGATCTCGAGCTGACGCTCTTCCGATGCGTACATGAACTCGTCGGTGACTCTGGCGCCGTACTCCAGTTTGATCGGTGCCATCGAGACCGGCGCAACAGTAATGCCGCCGGCAGACTTAGCGCCGCTCTCTGCTACGATGTTCGCTTCTGCGTCCATCCCGAACGTGAAGATCGTTGTGCCGGTCATCGGCAGGGGCATTTTGCCGGACAGCTTTGCGATGGAGCTGTGGCCTGCCACCTTGTTGAAGAGCTCACTCACGACTTCTTTAGGGAACATGCTTCCCATGGTCTGAATTGACATTGATTATTTACCTCCGTTCAGTGTATGCAGCATGCCGCTCATGGCTGCGTCAAGCTGGTTTGCTCCCGGATTTCCCTCCGGGTTCGCAAGCGGCGGCACTTCATGCGTGTCGCCAATGATCGATTTCAAGGTCTCCGCGCTCTTTTTGATAGAGGCTTCGTCCTCTCCTTTCAGGAAATCCACGGCCTCATAGGACAGTCCCATTTCGTGGGCGATGCGCGTTTTTACCGAGGCGGTCTCGTAACCCTTGATCTTCGCGTCCTTTTCTGCCATGTTCTTGTCGTAGTCGGCGTACTTCGTGTTCAGATCGCTCATGGCCTTGTTCAGGTCGGCGATCTGTTTGTCGTGCGCGTCCTTCAGTTCCTTTTTGACCTTTTCCAGGTCTGCCGGAGAGGTGTACCCCTCATACTGTTTGGCAACGGTCTCCCGCTCCCGCTTGATGCGATCGCTGATCGCGGCATCAAACTGCTCCTGTGTTTCGATGATCTTAAATGCCATCTTGCTTCCTTTCTCCCACTTACCCGGTGGTATCGGTAATCTGTACTAAAAAGACGCCCTGCAGGCGCCCTCTTAATAGCTGATGCGTTGTTTTCTGCTTTCCTTGAACTCAAAACAGGCCCAATAAGCCAGGATCGCAGAGTCCATCAGAGCGATCTCGATGTCCTCCTTCAGCGACTTATAGCCGAAGCCGCCCTTGCTGCCGATCGGCCGCTTCGCACAGTTGGATACTGACTGCGCAAGAGCCGGCTGGTTCATGTGGCACAGCGTGCCGTCGAAAACGCCCTGCTCGAATACGGCGTTCGCCTCGACGACCTGCAGTACCGTCGGGAGTTTGATGCCGCGCACCTTCGCCTTCTTCAGCTCGTCCGTCAGCAGCTTCTGCCCGGACATGCCGTCGATGATGATGTACTTCGCGTTCATCCGCTGCAGCTTCTCGACGATCCAGCCGATGCCCGCCCGCATGGGCTGACAGTCGACCGCTTCGACGAAGATCTTCCCGCGCCATCGGAAGGCGACCGACATAGCGACGTTGCGCCCATCAACGCCGAACTTGACCCCCACAAAGAGGACCTTGCCCTTCTCCGGACGCTTCCGGCATTTCAGCGCTTCCCATTCCGTGCGGCTGATCGCCGACTTCAGGTTGTACGACAGCCACAGCCCGAGGCGCTGGATGTTGAAGTCCACCTTGTCGCCTTCGTACTCGGAGGCGATGACCCTCTCCGTCAGCTTGTAGCCAAGCGACGGATTCGTGAGGTACCACAGGTCCTTATCGTCCGGATCCGACATGGATTCCACCGACCACTCCGCCCAGCCGCTCTCTTTGGCCGCGCCTTTCAGGCATTCTTCCCGAAATTTCTGGAAGACTGTTCCGGAGGACTGCGGCGTCGGAGGTGTGCCCAGGTAGATGATCTGCGGATTGTCGGATGCCGAGACGATGTACTTCAGCGCGGATGCCTGGTCTTCGGTGTACTCCTGCGCCTCATCGACGACGAGCAGGTCGTACCCTTCACCGAGGCCGCCTTTGCTGCTCCTGGTGCGGAAGTTGACCACCGCGTCCGTCTTCAGCATCTTGATGGTCTCGAAGCCGTATTGTTTGAGTGTGGAAAAGTCCTCCTTGTCCTTGTATCCCGCTCCGGTAAGCAGATCGCATATACGTTCCCACATGGCGTGGCCGGTCGCTGTCCGGTGAGCCGTGTAAATGACCTTCTCGCCATTTTCCAGCCCCCAGAGGATCCGCGCCAACACGGTCTCGCTCTTGCCGTTTCTGCGGCTCACAGCGTAACCGTATTTCATGTGGACCCACAGCCCCTTCTTGCCCACGGCCATAATGTCTTTCAGGATGCTCTCCTGCCATGGGTACAGGCTGCTGCCGGTCTTGTCGTATATTGCGATCGCTTCCTTGCCCTTCGAGCTCTTATAGGGCAGAACAACGCTTTTCGTGGGAGTCTGGCTGCCTTTTCTCGGTTTCGCCATGCTCCCTCCTTACTATGCAAAAGCGCGAGGCCTTATGGCTCCGCGCTGTGTGCCGTGATCAGATAACTTTTCTCATGTGAATTCTCCAAAACCCTTGCAAATGCAAGGCGACTGACTTATAATATTTATGAACAGAGGTGCGGTCCCGCCATTCATTGGGGGGTGTCGCAAAAACCCTCTGTTTTTTACGTTCTCTCAAATACCTTCAGCACTTCCCCATCCTTTATGACAACAAGCATGTCTAAAAAAGAAAGGTGTCGATAGTTATACGCTGAAAAAACCGCCCGGAAGGCGGCTTATACGTTATAATGCGAGCAACTCTGCCAAGCTCGCGATGATGTCGACCGCATCTTTCAGTGCATCGCCGACCTTTTTCATAGTGCTGTTCTCTTTGAGATAGCGGATGCCCGTAACGGTGATCTCTATGTCGCACGGGTCGGATACAAGAATATATGTTCCTCCCCAGACACGT
>JAIKZT010000284.1 GCA_024682015.1 Clostridia bacterium | reverse complement strand
ACATCGTCGACCGCGGCGCCCTGGAATGCACGCTGCAGGCGAGGCTGGAGGTGCTCATCGAGCGGGCGGAAGCGGCCGCGGAAAAGGAGGCAGCCCATGCGTAGATCCATGCTGTTTCTGCCGGGCAACAACCCGAACATGATCTTAAGCGGCGACTGCCTGGGCGCGGACGCCATCATTCTGGACTTAGAGGACGCCGTGGCGCCCGACCAGAAGGACGCGGCGCGCGTGCTCGTGCGCAACGCCATCCGCTCGCTGGGATTCGCGGGCGTGGAGAAGATCATCCGCATCAACTCCCTCGACACGCCGTACTGGCAGAAGGATCTGGAACAGATCCTTCCCTTAAAGCCGCAGCTCATCATGACGCCGAAGACGTCCTGCGCGGACGACGTGCTGGCATTCGACGCGTACATGAGCGAGCTCGAGGCGAATCTGGGGTTTGAACCGAACACTGTGGGGCTCATGCCGCTGATCGAGACGGCGCTGGGCGTCGAGAACGCGTTCGCCATCGCGAGCGCCTCTTCCCGCGTCAAGGCCATCTTCCTCGGCGCAGAAGACCTGTCCGCGGATCTTCGCTGCAAGCGCACGAAGGAGGGCAAGGAGATCCTGTACGCGCGCGGGCGCATGGTCATGGCCGCGCGGGCCGCAAACGTCGACGTGTACGACACGCCCTTCACGGATGTGAACGACGACGAAGGCATCCGCATCGACGCGGAATTCGCCAAAGGCCTCGGATTTACGGGCAAAGCGAGCATCTCGCCGCGGCACGTGGGCGTCATCAACGAAGTGTTCAGCCCGACGGCGAAGGACATCGACTACGCCTACGAGGTGATGGAAGCCATCCGCATCGGCAAGGAGCAGGGCAAAGGCGCGGTCTCGCTCCACGGCAAGATGATCGACGCGCCGATCGTGGCGCGGGCGCAGCAGACCATCGACATGGCCATCGCGCTCGGCCTGGGAAGGGAGGCGTAACACATGGATAAAGTCGTCAAAACGCTTCGCGAGGCCATTCAGCTGGCCGGCGTAACGGACGGATCCCGCGTGTCCTTCCACCACCACCTGCGCAACGGGGACTACGTGCTGAACATGGTCATGGACGAGATCGCCGCCATGGGATGCAAGGACATTTCCGTCAACGCAAGCTCGCTGTTCGACTGCCATCTGCCGCTGGCGGATCACATCCGAAGCGGCGTCGTCACCGAGATCATCACCGACTACATGAGCGCCGGCCTCGGCACGCTTATCTCTGAGGGGATCATGGAAAAGCCGGTGCAGTTCCGCACGCACGGCGGTCGTCCGGCGGACATCCTCAAGGGGGTGACCCCCATCGACGTCGCCTTCATCGCGGCTCCCACGGCGGACACCATGGGCAATCTGACCGGCAAGATCGGCAAATCCGCCTGCGGCTCCCTGGGCTACGCCTACGCGGACGCCATGTGCGCGAAGAAGGTCGTCGTCATCACGGATAACCTTGTGCCCTATCCGCTTCCCGCTCCGTCCATCGACGAAACGTACGTGGACTACGTGGTCGCGGTCGACGCCATCGGCAACCCGGCGGGCATCGTATCCGGCACGACGAAGATCACGAGAGACCCGGTGGGCCTCGTGATGGCGCAGACGGCGGCTAACGTCATCCAGGCCAGCGGCCTGCTGAAGGACGGTTTCTCGTTCCAGACCGGCGCCGGCGGCGCGACCCTCGCGGCGGCGCAGTTCCTGAAGAACATCATGCTGAAGGAAGGCATCAAGGGGTCCTTCGGCTGCGGCGGCATCACCGGCTACATGGTCGACATGCTGAACGAGGGCTGCTTTGAGAGCCTCATCGACGTGCAGTGCTTCGACCTGAAGGCCGTAGAGTCCATCCGCACGAACCCGAAGCACACCGAGGTTTCCGCCATGCGCTACGCCAGCCCGGACGCGAAGTCCGCGGCGGTGGATTCCCTCGACGTGGTGCTGCTCGGCGCGACCGAGATCGATACCGAATTCAACGTCAACGTGCACACGGATTCCAGCGGGCGCATCATGGGCGGTTCCGGCGGCCATTCCGACACGGCGGCCGGTGCGAAGCTGGCCATGATCATCGCGCCTCTTTCGAGAGCGCGCCTGCCCATCGTCACGGAGCGCGTGTTCTGCAAGTCCACGCCCGGCTCCACGATCGACGTGCTCGTCACGCAGAAGGGCGTCGCGGTGAACCCGGCCAAGCCCGAACTGGCGGCCCGCCTCGCGGACGGCGGCATCCATGTCGTGGACATCCGCGAACTGAAGGAAGCCGCGGAAAAGCTGTGCGGACAGCCCAAACCCCTCGTGAAGGGAGACCGCATCGTGGCGGACATCATCTACAGGGACGGCACGCTGCTCGACCACATCTATAACGTGAAGTGACGGTCCCCGAGCCTGCCGAAGGGACATATTGAGGAGTATTTATGCGAGAAATAGATTCCCAGAGGATCACCGACGCGGTGGAACGCCTGTGCATCGACGCCTGCTGCCACCTTTCGCAGGACGTGAAGAACTGCATCGAGTGCAGCCGGGCAGCCGAGAGCTGGCCCATCGCGCAGAACATCCTCGACCGCATCATCGACAACTATCACATCGCGGACGAGACGAACATGGCCATCTGCCAGGATACGGGCCTCGCCTGCGTGTTCATCGAGATCGGGCAGGACGTGCACGTGAACGGCTCCATCGAGGATGCCGTCAACGAAGGCGTCCGCCGCGG
>JAIKZT010000243.1 GCA_024682015.1 Clostridia bacterium | reverse complement strand
TGAACAGCAAAAGCCGGTTTTATCAGGACTTCTACATGGATCGGGATAAGCAGTACCGCATTTTCTATGCGGGTACGGCGTATGACTGGTTCCAGGACGGATCCTACAAGAACATGAAGATCCCCGCGCTTTCGCAAAGAAACGTCACCATCTTTTTCTTGCAGGATGCCTACAGAAGTCCCACTTTGTGGCGGCCAAACCGCAGGCACAGCCAGAACCCCGGAACGGACATCTGCGACCTCGTCCTTTGCTGCGGGAAACAGCAACAGGATCCGGCACGCATGCTCTGCGCCGAATACGATGAAGACGGCCGTTTTATCGGGATCGTAAAGGATTTCTCCGTTGACCCCGCGACCTATATGCCGGTCTCTCTGGACGTCGATGCTTCCTCGACGCTGCGCATCTTTGCGATCGACTCCGCCAGCGCTGCCCCGTTGGCAGACGAGGCCGAATGCCCGCCCGTTGCAGACGAAGAATAAGCCAGGGGGACGGTTAAGATCCGTCCCCCTGGTATGCGCTTTATTGGTGCATGCGAACTGTATACTGATAATGTCACACCCCCGCCATATACAACGGCAAGGTGATCTTCTTCCCAGCATTTTAGCGCAGTAAAAACTTCACTCTTAAAATTTTCGAAAAAAGAGGGATCCCTAAAAGGATCCCTCGTCGATTCGATAGGCTCAGCGAGCGTTGCTTAGCGGGCGTACTTTTACCCTTCCGCGCCGGCGATCTGATTGCCGGTGTACAGCTGGTAGTAGCGGCCCTTCTGCGCCATCAGTTCCTCGTGGCTGCCGCGCTCGATGATGCGGCCGTGCTCTAAGACCATGATGGCGTTGGAGTTCTGGATCGTGGACAGCCTGTGGGCGATCACGAAGACCGTGCGGCCTTCCATCAGTTTATCCATGCCCTTCTGGATCAGGCTCTCCGTGCGCGTATCGACGCTGCTCGTGGCCTCGTCGAGGATCATCACCGGC
The DNA here is from genome assembly GCA_024682015.1 of Clostridia bacterium. Taxonomy (GTDB): domain Bacteria; phylum Bacillota; class Clostridia; order Peptostreptococcales; family Anaerovoracaceae; genus RUG11894. The sequence goes on along the minus strand of JAIKZT010000243.1, from coordinate 1,779 downwards.
GGATCGGCGACCGCGCAGCGCGCGATGGACAGCAGCTGGCACTGACCCTGCGAAAGCTGAGATCCCGTGCCGGAGATGACCGTGTCGTAGCCTTCCGGCAGGCGCGAGATGAAATAGTCCGCGTTCGCGAGCCTGGCCGCCGCGTAGACCTCTTCGTCCGTGGCGTCGGGGCGGCCGTAGCGGATGTTTTCCTTGATGGTGCCCGTAAACAGGTTCGTCTCCTGCAGCACCATGCCCAGCGACCGCCGCAGGTCGTCTTTTTTGATGTGGTTGATGTTGATGCCGTCGTAGCGGATCTTGCCGTCCTCGATGTCGTAGAACCGGTTGATGAGGTTCGTAATGGTCGTCTTCCCCGCGCCCGTTGACCCGACGAAAGCGATCTTCTGACCGGGTTTGGCGAACAGGGAGATGTCATGCAGGACGGTCTTGCCCTCGACGTAGCCGAAATCGACCTCGCTCATGCGCACGTCGCCCGCGAGCCGCACGTAGCGCGCCTCGCCGCCGGCTTCCTCCGCGGGGATCTTCCAGGCCCACTTCTCCGTGCGCTCATCCGTCTCCTCAAGCCTGCCGCCTTCGCCTTCCCTGACGTTGACGAGGGTCACCGTGCCTTCGTCCACCTCCGGCTTTTCGTCCATCAGGTCGAACACGCGCTGCGCGCCGGCTAGGGCCATCACGATGGAGTTGATCTGCTGCGAGATCATGGAGACGGGCCGCGAAAAGTTCTTGCAGAGGGTCAGAAAGCTCGCCAGGCCGCCGAGCGTAAGGGCAGAATTCCCCTTCAGAGCGATGGCGCCGCCGGCGATGGCGATGACGACGTACTGCAGGTTGCCGATGTTGTTCATGATGGGGCCGAGGATGTTCGAATAGCTGTTAGCGCGCGTGGTCTGCACGCGCAGGTCCTCGTTCTTGCCGTCGAACCCGCGCTTGGCCTCGTCCTCGTGGCAGAAGACCTTCACGACCTTCTGACCGTTCGTCATCTCTTCGATGTAGGCGTTCATGGCGCCCAGCGACTTGGAGCGCGTCTTGAAATACTTCGCCGACATGCCGCCGACCGACATGGTGATCAGGTACATCACGATGATGACGAGGATCTCCACGCCGGTGAGCGCCAGCGAGATCCGCAGCATCGCGATGAACACGAACGTGACGGTGAGCAGCGAGCTGAACACCTGCGGCACGGTCTGGGACAGCATCTGCCGCATGGAATCCGTGTCGTTCGTGAAGCGGCTCATCGTGTCGCCGTAGGGATGCGTGTCGAAATAGCGGATGGGCAACTCCTGCATCTTCGAGAACAGCTCGCCGCGCACCGCGAACAGCACGCCGTGCGAGACCCGCACCATCAGCTGGTTGAACGCGAGGATGCACAGCACGCCGGCGACGTACAGGCAGGCCATCGTAAGGATGGCGTGGGCGAGGCCCGAAAAGTCGCGTGACCCCGCTATTTCCATGGGTTTGATGTACTGGTCGATGACGACGCCCAGGAACAGCGAGGCCCTTGTCGAGATGTACGCGTCCGCCGCGATGCACGCTAAGGCAAGGACGAACGGCGCCGTGTAGCCGCGCCCGATATAGGAAAGCAGGCGCTTCGCGGTCTTGCCGCTGCCCTTCTGGATGCGGATGCGCCCCTGCACGGAGGCGTTGCGTCCGCCCGGCCCTCTGCCGACGGCGGGTGCCGGAGCCTGCGTGCCTTGCGCCTGATTAGCTTGCTGCTGGCTCATCGAAATCGCCTCCCTTCGTCTGTGATTCGTAGACTTCCTGATAGATCGCGTTGTTTGCGAG
>JAIKZT010000225.1 GCA_024682015.1 Clostridia bacterium | reverse complement strand
CACAACAAGTGCGCCTTCTGCAGCATGTACAAGGACAAGCAGTTCCACATCCGGCCGCTGGAAGCGATCGAGGCGGATCTGCGGGAATGCCGCGCGTATTACCGCAGGGTCAGCCGGATCTTTCTGGCGGACGGCGACGCGCTGTGCCTGTCCACGAACAAGCTGCTGGCCATTCTGGGGCTCATCCGCGAACTTTTCCCCGAATGCGAGCGCATCGGCGTCTACGGGCGCGCGACGGACATCCTGCGCAAAAGCCCGCAGGAGCTCGAAACGCTGCGCGAAGCCGGCATCGGCATCGTGTACGTCGGCGCCGAGAGCGGAAATCCCAGGGTGCTCGAGAACATGCGAAAGAACGCGACCCGCGAGCAGCTGATCGAAGGCGTGCGGCGGGCGGAAGAGGCCGGCATCGCGGCTTCGGTATCGTTCATCTCGGGGCTGGGCGGAAGGGCGCTCTGGCGCGAACACGCCGTCGATTCCGCGTCCATGATCTCCGAGATGCGGCCCACGTATGCGTCGTGGCTCACGCTGATGCTCGATCCGGCGGCACCCATCACGCGGGACATCGCCGAAGGGCGGTTCGAACTGCTGAAACCCGCCGAAGTGCTGGACGAGATGGAAGTGATGCTGGAGAACATCGACCTGCCGCAGAACGCGCGCTGCGTGTTCCGCAGCAACCACGCGTCCAACTATCTGTCGCTGAAGGGCGACCTGCCTCAGGACCGCGAGCGTATGCTGGCCGTGGTGCGGCAGGCGAAGGAGAACACGGGGATGCTGCGCCCGGAGTACTGGCGGGCACTGTAATGATTTAAGGCCGAAGGGGGGGGCGCAGAGTAACTCCCCTGCTAGGGGAGATGCCGCAGGCAAAAGGGTAAGTGCCGGCGACAGCCGGTGATCTCATGCCGAGAAGCGCAGTCCGAGGCGAGCATCGCAGTGCATGAGGATGGCTGCGGACAGGACCCCGAAGGCAAATTGAAACGCGCGACTGCACCCCAGCATTCAGGATGCCGCAGAAGGCTGAAAATCGCCCCACCATGGGGCGAAAACCATCTAATAGGATAATTATGCGTTGGAGGATAAAATGGAGCGAAAAGCGCCCGATTTCCGGACAAGAGAAGACAAGCTGAGCGGCTGGCTGGACGGGGAGGTCCGCACGTTCCTGTTCGACAGTTTTTCCGACGATTACTGCAGCCGCACCGGGATGGAGTTTCTGCGGGGCGTGGACATCCCCATCCGTCCGCAGGACCTGGCGGCCTTCCACGGGGAGGGCGGCCTTCCTGTCACGGATCTGGCGGACAACATGGCGCTGGTCATCGGCGCGAACACGCATTTCAAGTACCGCGACGCGTATATCGCTTATCTGGCCCTGTATTTCAACGAGAAACTCGTGGACGTGCTGGCGCAGAAGGGCGCATCGGAGCTGAAAGAGGCGCACTACCGCAAGGCGTGCATCTATTTCCGCGCGGCCCTGCTGCTGAACGGGTCACATAAGGAGGCCATGTTCGGCTACGCCTGCTGCTGCCGGGAGTGGTACCTGAGCATGGAAGGGGAGGATCAGGAAGATCTGATCGCCATCCTGAAGGCCGAGTCCACGGAGTATTTCGAGCACGTAACGCGGGTATATCCGGAAAGCGCGGCTCCGTACTATTTCCTGGGCTACGCGTATGTGAACGCGGGCCAGTACAAGAAAGCGCAGCTGGCCTGGCGCAGATTTCTGGATCTCGGGAAGCAAAAAGAACGCAGATCTGATGAGGAACAGAATAAGGATCTCTGTAAACCAAAAGCCGAAGAACCCGAGGAATTCAAGGAGATCCGGGATCGACTCGCTTCGCTGGAAGACCCGGTGAAGATCGAGGAAGGGGTGAACCTCCTGACGGCCGGCCGGCTGGAAGAGGGCCTGCGCATCCTGGAGCGCTACGTGGGCACGGACTACGACAACTGGTGGCCGCTGCACTATTACCTGGCCTCCGCTTACCGCGAACTGGGTTTCTTCCCGGAGGCGATCGAAGGCTTCCGCAAGGTGCTGGCGCTGTCTCCCTCGCACATCGAAAGCTGCGAATGGCTGGCGAAGCTGTACGCCGCCGAAGGCGATGCGGACAACGCCGAAAAGTACGAGAAAAAGGCGGACGTACTGCGCCGGAACCTGAACTGAAGGCCGGCCTGCACGAGATTTTGACGTCGGCCGGATGGCTGATGTTTACGAAAAATTCCTCTAGAAAAAAACATTCTTTTGCTTGACAGCACAGAAAGACTGTCGTATACTAATAAAGTCGCAAGCGCGACGCGTATTCCGGAGTAGCTCAATGGTGGAGCAACCGGCTGTTAACCGGTAGGCTGTCGGTTCGAGCCCGACCTCCGGAGCCAACTTTGGGAGAGGCGAATAGCCTCTCCCAAATAAACTCAGCCGAAACTAGCCGGGATGGCGGAATAGGCAGACGCACGGGACTTAAAATCCCGCGATAGCGATATCGTACCGGTTCGACCCCGGTTCTCGGCACCAATAAAGAGAGAACCGCCGCAAGGCGTTTCTATATATCGCGGAGTAGAGCAGCTGGTAGCTCGTCGGGCTCATAACCCGGAGGCCGGAGGGTCAAATCCTCCCTCCGCAACCAGCAAACCCTGAAACCTCAATGGTTTCGGGGTTTTCCTTTATGCGGAAGATATGCATTCATGCTGTTCTGGGTACCGGATGGAGTTAATCCATCCGTTCTTTTGCACAGAGAGCGTCCGGACCGCAGTCTTTGGGGCTGTTCAGCCCTGTTGCAAAGGCCGGTTTTCATCGGATTCTCCCACGTCGATGGCCAGATGAGGACTTTTGACAAATTGTTAAGGTCCTTATGAAAAAAGCAGATGTTATCTTAACAGCTGCCGGAGGGCGGTCAGAAAAATAGGCCATATTATCCGTTTGCAACGCTCAGCCCCTGCTTGCCAGACCTGTTTTTCCTGCCATTTGAGCGATTCCGCGGGTCACCCTCGGGGCTATATGCCGCACTTGTTAAGATGCCGTGGGGAACTGGCGGCTCCATCTTAACAATTCGCAAAAAGTCCTCGAAACCCTTTCGGGCGCAGGATCTGCGGCAGAAGATGACCGCACTCCCTCCCATCTTCCTTCGCGATCCTGCCGTTTTACAGAATGAACGGCGCAAGGATAGGGCAGGGGAAGGCCGGTACGCATCCCACAAGCCGCCCAAGCGGCAAATTTCCATTTGCCAAGCTATTGTTAAATGCATCCGATCGGGCAATTCTGGGATTACCGCGGCTTTTTCAATCAGGCAAACGAAATTAAAAAATAGTCAAGTACGATTCGGCAAATCATACTTGACTAATATTTGTGTAAAACTGATGGCACACCCTCGCCCGGCTCAAAGCCGCCCTGTGTGAAGAGATTCCGTCTATTACGGCGCTGCTTTTTTCATCAGGGCTTCAGGTCCATGGCTTCGCGGATAGGCGCGAGGTTTCCGTCGAGGAGGAACACTTTTACGTTATCTGCGTTAAAGACGGCGGTGGGATCTCCGGCAGTGAGGCAGGCCGCCTTCACCTGTCTGCCGTCTCGGTAGCCGGCCGCGAATACGGATACGCCTTCCTCGAAGACCTTCCGCGTTACCGTGCAGGTATCGCCCTTCCACTGGGCGGTGCACACCGGCGGCTCCCAGGTGATGGTGAACTCGTTGCTGACGGCCGCAGCCGCATCGCCTATGAACGCCGCGACGCGGAAACGGACAGTCTGGGGAACGCCGCTTTCAAAGCCGAAGTCTCCTTCGCCGGACGCGGGCGCGTAGAGGCAATCCCACTGATCCCACATCTCGCCGTCCCAATACTCCACGTTGAAATAATCGGGAACGAAGTTCGTCGTCCATGCCGCGCGCAGGCTTTCGCCCGCCTGCGCCGTGCCGCCCTTGGGCTGGGAGGTGAAGGCGCAGATCTCCGACCAGGAACCCGACGCGCCTTTTCGGAACGCGCAGCGTATCGTCACGGTGTTGTCCGGGTTCACGGTGACGCTGCTTTCTGCGCCGCTCACTTCCTTTCCGTCGACGTAAGCGGTGAGGGGAGCCGCAAAGATGCATCCGTCCGCGCCGTCGTAGTCTTTGGCGGCAACGGTGATCTCCGCGGTATACAGG
>JAIKZT010000201.1 GCA_024682015.1 Clostridia bacterium | reverse complement strand
AGCACGCCGCACGAGATCGAATACACATTCCGTTTCGACTCATCCACGATACGGTAATTGCGCGCGGAGCCTCCTCTGCTTTATAATATTATGATAGGCAACTATCCGAAACCATCGAAGTGTTAACGGAGGCATATCATGAATTTCTTTCGGTATAACGCCATCGCGCTCGCAGTCGGCTTCGTGCTCGACCTGCTGCTGGGCGATCCTCTGGAGAAGATCCATCCGGTCGTCCTGATGGGCAAGTACATCAGCATCTCCGAGAAAGCCTGCCGCAGAAGAGCCGGAGAGGACAAGGGCAAACTGCGTCAAAACGGCATGTGGCTGGCGCTCAGCACCATCGGACTGTCCATGCTGGTAACGGCCGCCATCATGAAGCTGGCCGGCTACGGGGGGAAATGGGTGTTTCTCGCCGTCATGAGCATCCTGTCCTGGAGCTGCCTCTCGGCGAGGAGCCTCGACAGGGAAGGACGCGGCGTGGCGAAAGCGCTGCGCAGATCGCTGGAAGCGGGCCGAAAACAGGTCGCGCGCATCGTGGGCCGCGACACGGAGAACCTGTCCGAAGAGGAAGTGGCGGCTGCCGCGGTCGAGACGATCGCGGAGAACACCTGCGACGGCGTCATCGCGCCGCTTCTGTATCTGATGATCGGCGGACCCGTGCTGGCCATGGGCTTTAAAGCCGCCAGCACCCTGGATTCCATGGTCGGTTATCTGGACGAGCATTTCCGCGACATAGGCAGATTTTCAGCCAAGCTTGACGATGCGCTCAACTTCGTGCCGGCGCGGATCTCGGGCGTTCTGCTCTGCCTGTCCGCGCTGTTTGCCAAACTCGACGCGAAGAACGCCTTCCGCATCATGGCCAGGGATCACGCGAACCACCTGAGTCCCAACTGCGGCTGGAGCGAAGCGTCTGCGGCCGGCGCGCTGCACGTGCAGCTGGGCGGGTCACACGAGTATTTCGGGAAAACGATCGAAAAGCCGGCCATCGGCGATCCCGAGCGGGCGGTGACCCGCATGGACATCGTGCGGACCTGCAAGATGATGATCAGTGCGTCCATCGTCTGGGCGATCGTCATGGCCATTATTGGCTGGATCCTATGAAAGAACTGAGAGAAGGATTTACGACGGGAAGCTGCGCGGCTGCGGCCGCCCTGGCGGCTTGCCTGTGGCTTCGCGACGGCTCCTGTCCGCAGGCGGTGGAGATCACCGTGCCGGGCGGCAAGACGTACCGGCCGGACATCCTCGCGCGCGAAACGGGCTGCTGCGGCGTCATCAAGGATTCCGGGGATGACCCGGACATCACGAACGGCATGGAAGTCCGCTCCCGCGTGCGGCTGCTGGAAGGGAACGGCCCCATCGTTTTCAAGGCAGGGGAGGGCGTTGGCATCGTCACGCAGGCGGGGCTGAAGGTGCCCGTGGGGGAAGCCGCCATCAATCCGGTGCCCCGCAGCATGATCGAAGAAGCCGTAAGGAGCGTTTTCGGCAGGCGGGCTGCGGAAGTGACGGTCTCCATACCCGGCGGAGCGGACATCGCGAAGAAGACGTTCAATCCGCGGCTGGGCATTGAAGGCGGCCTGTCCATACTCGGAACGACCGGGATCCTTCGTCCCATGAGCCTGAAAGCCCTGCAGGACTCCCTGTACGTGGAATTGAAGATGCGGGCGGAGCAGGGTCATAAGAGTCTCATCTTCACGTTCGGCAACCAGGGGGAAGAGGCCCTGAAGCGGCTGGATCTGGGCATGCCCATCGTCCAGATGAGCAACGAAGTAGGCTTCATGCTTGACTCGGCCAGAGAACTGGGCATCGAGTACCTGCTTGTGGGCGGTCACTCCGGCAAGATGAGCAAGATCGCCGCCGGTCTGATGCAGACGCACAGCCAGACCGGAGACGCGAGAAGAGAGGGCATCATCACGCAGCTCGCGCTGATGGGAGCCCCGCAGGAGCTCGTTTGCCGGGTCTACGGGTGCCTTACCACGGACGCGGCGGCGGAGGCGATCCACGCGGCGGGCTATGACGGCGTCTGGAACCGCGTCGCCCAAGCGGCGGCGGACTATCTGAACTTTCGGGTGAGGGACGCCATCCGCATCGACTGCCTGGTGACGGATACTCCCGGCAATGTGATAGGAGAATACAGGACCCTTGAATAATACGGTATTTCACGGCGGCAACGTCTGGCAGGGGAAGGATCCTTCCGACTGGCTTGACTATTCCGCCAACATAAGGCCCGGACGAACGATGGGCTGGATCGCGGACGCGACGCAGAACGCGCGGAAAGCGATGCGCTATTATCCCCAGCCGGACATGAGCCGGGCGAGAAAGGGACTGGCGGCGTATCTGGACCTGCCCGAGGATTTCGTGCAGCCGGCGTCCGGCGGAGCCTCCGCCATCGTGCTGGCTACCGCCTGCGGCATGGAGCGCGTACTGCTCTGCAGCCCGTGCTTCGGCGAATACAGGGCAGCGGCTGTCAACCGGGGACTGCCGGTCGAAAGCGCATGCCTGCTTAAAAGCGGCCGCAGGATCGCAGATCCCGCCAAGGCCGTTCGTAGCGTTCTGAAGGAAGGCACGCTCGTCTGGATCTGCAATCCCATGAATCCGATCGGCCACGCGTTCAGCCGGGATCAGATTCTGGATCTGCTGGCGCTTGCCCGGCAGAGGCATTGCCGCGTGGCGCTGGACGAAGCGTTCATCGATTTCTGCCCCGCATACAGCTGTCGGGACCTGGTCAAGGAGTGGCCCGAGCTGATCGTGACCGGTTCCCTGACGAAGATCCTGGGGATCCCCGGCATTCGCCTGGGGTATCTCTGCAGCCGGGACGCTCTGCAGCTGGGTCAGAAAGCGCTTCCCTGGGAGCTGAACTGCTTCGCGGAAGCCATCGCCCGGGAACTGCCTTTTCACCGGGAGGAGATCGCCGAAGAGGCGCGCAGGAACGAAGGGCGAAGACGGCCCTTCACCGAAGGCCTGCGTTCCCTTGGCCTTTTCGTCTATCCGTCCGCTTCCAATTTCGTTCTTGTCGACCTGGGGCGGGACGCTTCGTCCATCGTTTCCATGCTGAAGGAAAAGCGCATCCTGGTGCGCACCTGCCTGGATTTTGAAGGCCTTGCGGACGGCCGCCACCTGCGTCTTGCGGTCAAGGATGACCGTTCCAACCGGCGCCTGCTGCGCGCCTTGAAGGAGAGTTTATCATGCGCGGAAAATCGCTGATGTTTCAGGGGACGGGGTCCTCTGTCGGTAAATCCATGCTCTGCACGGCCGTGCTGCGCATCCTGCATCAGGACGGCCTGAAAGTGGCGCCGTTCAAGGCGCAGAACATGGCGCTCAATTCCTATGCCACGTCGGAAGGCCTGGAGATGGGCCGGGCGCAGGTGACCCAGGCGGAAGCCGCCTGCATCGAGCCGTCGGTCAAGATGAACCCCATCCTGCTGAAGCCGACGTCCGACCGCCGCAGCCAGGTCGTCGTGGGCGGAAAGCCCATCGGCACGCTGACCGCCATGGAATACGAGGCCTATAAGCCGAATCTGCGGCAATTCGTGAAAGACACGTACGACGAGCTCGAAAGCGAAGTGGACTGTGTCGTCATCGAAGGCGCGGGAAGCCCCGCCGAGATCAACCTGCACGATGGCGACCTCGTGAACATGGCCATGGCCAAAGCCGCGGACGCGCCCGTCATCCTGATCGGCGACATCAACCCCGGCGGCGTGTTCGCTTCCGTCTATGGTACGGTCAAACTGCTGCCGGAGGACGAGCAGAAATACATCAAGGGCATCGTCATCAACAAGTTCCGCGGCGACGTCAAGATCCTCGAACCGGGGCTGGACATGCTGGAAGAACTGCTGGGCATCCCCGTTGTGGGGGTCATCCCGTACATGGACGTGGACATCGAGGACGAGGACTCGGTGACGGACCGCTTCAACCGCCAGTTCGCGGGCGAATCGGTGCGCATCGCGGTGGTGCACATCCCGCACATCTCGAACTTTACGGATTTCAACATACTCGAGAGCGAGCCGGATGTGTCCGTGAAGTACGTGAAGAGCGCCGCTGACATCCGGGAAGCCGACATCGTGATGATCCCAGGCACGAAGAATACCATCGAAGACCTGAACTGGATGAAGCAGCGCGGCATCGCCGACGAGATCGTGCGCTTTGCGCGCAAAGGCGGCATGGTCGTGGGCATCTGTGGCGGCTATCAGATGCTGGGCGAGCGGCTGTACGACCCGTATTACACGGAATCGCGCATCCCAGAGATCGCCGGGCTCGGCCTGCTCGATCTGACCTGCACGTTCGAAAACGAGAAGACGACGACCCAGTCGCGCGGCCTCGTGCAGGGCGGCGCCGGCTGGCTCAAAGACCTTGATGGCGTGCTCGTGGACGGATACGAGATCCACATGGGGGTGAATGCGTACGGGCCGGACTGCGTGCCGTTCCTGTATCTGAACGGTCGAGAGCATCCCGACGGCGTTTCGAACAAAGAAGGCAACGTCATGGGCACGTATCTGCACGGCCTGTTCGATACCGGCGCGTTCGGCAGAGCGCTCATCAACAAGGTGAAGCGCGACAAGGGCATCTCCGTGGAGGAAGGAGAGACCCTGACTATGGAGCAGTTCCGCCAGCGCGAGCTGAACAAGGCGGCTGATATCGTGCGCGCGAACCTCGACATGGAAGCGGTCTACGCCATCATCCGCGGCGAAGACGTTCCTCTGGGTAGGTGGAAGGCATGAGCGCCTCGAACGCGTTACCAGGCGCCGTGACCCGGCCGGCTCCCCGCGTGATGATCGCGGGCACGGGCTCCGGATGCGGCAAAACGACGGCTGTCTGCGCCATCCTGCAGGCGCTGAAGGACCGGGGGCTGGACGTCCGTTCGTTTAAATGCGGGCCGGACTACATCGATCCGATGTTCCACACGTCCGTTCTGGGCGTTCCTTCGCAGAATCTGGACCTGTTCTTTTCCAAAGAAGAGGAACTGCGCGGCTTCTTTGCGCGCCATGCGGGCGGGGTGAACATCGTTGAAGGCGTGATGGGCTATTACGACGGCATGGCCATGGATTCCGACAGGGCTTCGGCTTACCATCTGGCAGGCGTGCTGGACTGTCCGGTCATCCTCGTCGTGAACGTGCGCGGCATGGCGCTGTCCGCAGCGGCGGTCGTAAAGGGATATCAGCAGTTCCGCCCGGGTAGCCGCATCGCCGGCGTTATCTTCAACCGGTGCAGCGAGGGGAGCTTTGAAAGGCTCAAAATAACGGTCGAAAACGAGTGCGAAGTGCCCGTGGTGGGATATTTGCCCACAGACCCGGAAATCTCGCTGGAAAGCCGTTATTTGGGGCTTATAACGGCATCTGAGATCGAAGATCTCCAAAGCAAGATGCAGCGTCTGGCCGAAACAGCGGAACGCACCCTGGATCTGGACCGCATCCTGGCCATCGCGCAGGATGCGCCGGATGTGGCGCCTGCGGCATTGCAGGCGTCCAAGAAGGGGGATTTCGTCCTGGCCGTGGCAAGAGACAAGGCGTTCTGTTTTTACTACGAAGCCAACTTGGAACTGCTGCAGGCTCTGGGGGCGCGCATCGTTCACTTCAGCCCTGTGGAGGACCGGCATCTGCCGGACTGCGACGGCCTGCTGCTGGGAGGCGGCTATCCCGAACTCTACGCCGATAAGTTGGAAGCCAACGCGCAGATGAGGAAAGAGATCCGTAAAGCAGTGCAGAGCGGCCTTCCGACGATCGCCGAGTGCGGCGGTTTTATGTATCTCTGCCGCAGCATCGCAGGACACGCCATGTGCGGCGTGTTCGATACGGAAGTGGAGAACGAGGGAAAGCTGACACGCTTCGGCTACGCGTCTGTCCGCGCGCAGCGGGAGAACCTGCTGCTGGCTCCGGGCATGGCTGTAAAGGGGCACGAATTCCACTACTGGGACGCCGGGGACCCCGGACATTCGCTGACGGCAGAAAAGCCCAGCGGCCTCTCCTGGCGCTGCGCCTACACCTCGCCCACGTACTACGCGGGATATCCGCACCTGTATCTGCCCAGCTGTCCCGAAAGCGCCGAGCGCTTTGCCGCGGCCTGCTTAACAAGGCGTGGCCAGCGCAAGGCTTTCGGTCACGTCGGCAGCGGCGAAGAGCGTTAAAGACAAAAGGAGATGTCCCTATGAAACCGATGGAGATCGAAAAGAGAAGTTTTGAGATCATCGCGGAGGAGCTTTCGCAGCGCTATCCGGGAAAGACGCTGCTGGAGGACGTGGATCTGCTCGTGAGGCGGGTCATCCACACGACGGCGGACTTCGATTATTTCGAGACGATGGCGTTCTCCGAAGGCGCAGTGGAGAGGCTGAAACAGGCGCTCGCCGCCGGATGTGACATCGTGACGGACACGACTATGGCCATGGCCGGCATCAACAAGAAGGCACTGGCTTCCTTCGGCGGCAGCGTGCGATGCTTCATCGCGGACGAGGACGTGGCGAAAGAAGCGAAGGAGCGCGGCGTTACGCGCAGCCTCGTTTCCATGGAAAAGGCCGCCCGGCTCGGCAAACCGCTCGTGTTCGCCATAGGCAACGCGCCGACCGCGCTGCAGTCCATCTGCAGCCTCATCCGGGCGGGGAAGCTTTCGCCGGAGGTGGTCATCGGCGTACCCGTGGGCTTTGTGAACGTCGTGGAAGCCAAGGAAGAACTGATGCAGACCTGTCCGAACTACATCGTGGCGCGGGGGCGCAAAGGCGGCAGCAACGTGGCGGCAGCCATCGTGAACGCCGCGCTGTATCAGTTGAAAAACAGGGAAGAATAAGGAGTTCATTATGGTGCATTTTGTGGGCGCCGGATGCGGCGCGAAGGATCTGATCACCGTGCGCGGCGCGAAGCTTTTAAGCGAGGCGGACGTCGTCATCTGGGCCGGGTCACTCGTAAACCCGCAGCTGCTGGAATACTGCAAAGAAGGCTGCGAAATCCACGACAGCGCCTATCTGACGCTGGAACAGGTGCTCGCGATCGTTGAACAGGCTGAATCCGCAGGCAAGACGACCGTTCGGCTGCACACCGGCGATTCGTCCATCTACGGCGCCGTGCGCGAACAGTTCGACGAGCTGGACAAACGCAGCATCGCCTACGACGTCTGCCCCGGCGTAAGCGCTTTTTCGGGCGTCGCGGCGACCCTGAAAGCCGAATATACGCTGCCCGACGTATCGCAGACCGTCATCATCACGCGCATGGAAGGGCGCACTCCCGTGCCGGCGCGGGAGAAGATGCATCTTCTGGCATCCCATCACGCGACCATGTGCCTTTACCTGAGCACAGGACTGCTCGAAAAGCTGCAGGACGAGCTGACCGCAGGAGGGTACGAACCCGATACGCCCGCTGCCATCGTCTATAAGGCGAGTTGGCCGGATGAAAAGGTCTTCCGCTGCACGATACAAGATCTTGCGAAAGTAGCGACAGAAAACCATATTACGAAAACCGCCCTGATCGTGATCGGCGACTTCCTCGGAAACGCCTACGACCGTTCCAAACTCTACGATCCGGGCTTTTCCACGGAGTTCAGGGAGGCTACGAAATGAACGACAATCCCATGACGACGGAGCAGGAAAGCTCTCCCAGAAAGAAAGCGGCCGTCCTCAGCTTCACACCGCGGGGCAGCCGGCTGGCGAATGCCGCGGCAGACATCCTGAAGGAGGACTGGGACGTCCTCTGCTACATGCCGAAAGGCGAGCTGAAGGACCTGACGGCGCATCTCTTCGCAACCTGCGATGCGCTCATCTTCGTCAGCGCCTGCGGCATCGCCGTGAGAGCCATTGCGCCGTACGTCGCTTCCAAGACGAGCGATCCGGCCGTCGTCGTCATGGATGAAGGCGGAAGCAACGTCATCTCGCTGCTGTCGGGACACATCGGCGGGGCGAACGAGCTGACGAGGATGCTGGCCGAAGGTCTCGGCGCCAATCCCGTCATCACGACGGCGACGGACGTGAACGGCAAGTTCTCCGTGGACGCTTGGGCCGCGAGAAACGGCATGGCCATCGACAGCATGGAGCTGGCGAAGCTGTTTTCCGTGCGCATCCTGGGCGAGGATCTGCCGCTATATTCGGAATTTCCCATCGACGGCGAGCTGCCGGAAGGCGTTTACCTCGCTTATGCGGGCAAATTGGGCGCAGCGATCACGTTCCGCACGATCCATCCGTTCGTGAGAACGCTAAGGCTCGTGCCGAAGGTGATCCATCTGGGCATCGGTTGCCGCCGCGGCACGGAGGAACAGGCGATCGACAAGGTCGTTTCGGAAGTCCTTGCTGAGATGGATCTGGACCCGCTGGCGGTCGCGGACGTTTCGTCCATCGATCTGAAGGCGGACGAACCGGGATTGCTGGCGTTCTGCGCTTCCCGGGGCTGGAAGCCGCGTTTCTACACGGCAGACGAGCTGATGGCGGTCGAAGGCGAGTTCAGCGCTTCGGTCTTCGTCAAGAAGGCCGTGGGCGTGGACAACGTGTGCGAGCGGTCCGCGGTGCTTTCCGCAGGTGCGGGCAAACTGATCTTGCACAAGACGTCGCAAAACGGGGTCACCGTGGCGGCCGCGCTCGAAGACAGGAGGATATGCTTTGAATAAACTGTATGTGATCGGCATCGGCCCGGGCGGGCAGGACTTCATGACGCTCGAAGCCATGAAGGCGCTTCGGGAATCCGACCTCATCGTGGGGTACGGCGTCTATACGGATCTGGTGATGCCGCTGTTTCCCGATAAGGAATACCTGACGACTCCCATGAAACAGGAGATCGAGCGTTGCCGCATGGCGGTGGACGCCGCCAGCGAGGGGCGCACGGTCGCCATGATCTCCAGCGGCGACGCGGGCGTGTACGGCATGGCCGGCCCCGTGCTGGAACTGACGGAAGGGCGGGATGTGGACGTTAAAGTCGTAGCCGGGGTCACCGCGGCCCTGAGCGGCGGAGCGGTGCTGGGCGCGCCGCTGACCCACGATTTCGCCGTCATCTCCCTGTCGGACCTGCTGACGCCCTGGGAAACGATCGAAAAGCGCCTGAAAGCTGCCGGCGAAGGGGATTTCTGCATCGCGCTGTACAACCCGTCCAGTCACAAACGCGCGGACTATCTGCGCAAGGCCTGCGACATCCTGCTGGAGAGCCGCAGCCCCGAAACGATCTGCGGTACGGTGCGCAACATCGGGCGGGAAGGGGAATCGTACTCCATTCTGACCCTGCGGCAGCTGCGCGATACGGCGGTCGACATGTTCACGACCGTCTTCATCGGCAACAGCCGGACGCAGGAGATCGACGGCCGCATGGTGACCCCGCGAGGTTACAGACATGAGTAAGATCTGCATTTTTGCCGGAACGGCTGAGGGAAGAAAACTGGCGCAGGTGCTGGCCGGAAGGGGCGCTTCGCTCACGGTATGCACGGCCACGGAATACGGGGCAGAACTTGTGGGTTCGCTTAAGGACGTGCGGGTGCTGGCAGGAAAGATGCCGGCGGACGACATCCTGAACATGCTTCAGGAAGAGCGCTTCGACGTCTGCGTCGATGCCACGCATCCTTATGCGGCTCACATTACGGAGAGCATCCGGGGCGCCTGTGAGAAGAGCGTCACGTCTTACCTGAGGCTGCAGCGCGAGAGCACGGCGGGCGAGGAGGACGGCATCTTCGTTGAGGACGCCGAAAGCTGCGCCGCGTTCCTGAAAGGGACGGCGGGAAACATTCTGCTGACGACGGGGAGCAAGACGCTGCCGGTGTTCTGCGCGGACGAAGCGCTGCGCGAGCGGCTGTACGCGCGCGTGCTGCCTCTGGAAGCTTCGCTGAAGATCTGTTCCGACTGCGGCCTTCCCGCATCCCGCATCTATGCGATCCAGGGACCGTTTTCGGAGGAGATGAATGCGGCCATGATCCGTCAGTGCGGCGCGTCGTACGTCGTGACAAAGGACACGGGGCTGGCGGGCGGCTATGAGGAGAAGATCGCGGCAGCCGCCAAATGCGGCGCGAAAGTCGTCATCATCGGGCGTCCGCCGCAGACGGAAGGCGTCCCGTTCGCAGAGGCCTCAGCCATGCTGGAACAGAAGCTTGGCTTATCTCCGCGGCTTAAAAGAGTCCATCTCATCGGCATCGGCATGGACGGCGAAAACACGCTGACTGCGCAGGCTCAAAGAGCGATCCGCGCCAGCGACGTGCTCATCGGGGCGCCGCGTATGCTCGCACCTTACGACTCCCTGCGCAAACAGCCCTTTAAAGCCATCAAATCGGCCGATATCGCCGATTTCATAGCCTCGTCGGATAAAGATACCTTTGCGGTGCTTTTCTCGGGCGATACGGGCTTTTACAGCGGTGCGAAAGCATTGACCGAACTGCTGAAGCAGCAGCCGAACGTGCAGGCCGACATCCTGCCGGGTATCGGAAGCCTGTCGTATTTCTGCGCGAAGATCGGCCGCACGTGGCAGGACGTGAAAGCCGTTTCTCTGCACGGGCGGGACATGGACCTCGCGCGCAGCGTGCGGGAGAATCCGGCGGTCTTTGCGCTCCTGGGCGGGAAGACCGGCGCGCAGGACGCGCTTCAGTGCCTTGAAGACGCAGGGCTTGGCGGCTTATTTGCCTGGACCGGTGAAAATCTGGGCTATCCGGAAGAGAAGATCAGTTCGGGTACGGTAAGTGAACTGTTGAAGCAGTCGTTCGACTCGCTGTGCGTGCTGCTGGTGGAGAACCCGTTCTGGCGCTCGTGTACCGTTACGCACGGCCTGTCCGACGACATGTTCGACCGCTCCGCCGTACCCATGACGAAGCAGGAAGTGCGCAGCGTCTGCCTGTCCAAACTGCGTCTCGGAAAGGGAAGCGTCGTGTGGGACGTGGGCGCCGGCAGCGGTTCCGTTTCGGTGGAATGCGCCCTGCAGGCGGCGGAAGGAATGGTGTTCGCCGTCGAAAAAGAGGAGGACGCCTGTGCGCTTACGCGGCATAACGCCCAAAAGCTGGGCGCGCGCAACGTGGATGTCATCCACGCTTCGGCGCCGGAAGGCCTTGCGGACCTGCCCTCTCCGACGCATGTTTTCATCGGGGGAAGCAGTGGCAGTATGGAAGATATCCTGCGGGTCATCCTCGAAAAGAATCCCCACGCGCGCATCGTGGCGACGGCCGTGACGATGGAGACGGCCGCGGAACTGACCGCGCTCAGCAGCCTGTTCAGCTTCAGCGAGATCTGCTGCTTGAACGTCTCACGCGGCAAAAAGCTCGGCCGCTATCAGCTGATGACCGCTCAGAATCCGGTGTATATCTTTACGCTGCAGAATTAGGCCGTCATATCCTTCGTGAAGCGATCATAAAAACCCGGCAGCCGCCGGGTTTTTGTTTACAAAGGAGAGCGTTTTCGTACTTTCCATTCGGTTCACATGGCCTGCTTCAGAGGAATGTGCGAGATGTCCGTGCGCCAGAGCCTTCGCAGCATCAGCAGGGAGAAGCAGAGCGAGAAACCTTCCGCGAGGGGGAACGCGTACCAGACGCCCATCACGCCGATCATCTTGCTGAGGACATACGCCGCCGGGACGATCACGATGAGCTGGCGCAGCAGGGACGTGAACAGCGAATAGATGCCGCGGCCTGTCGCCTGAAACAGCGTGCCCGTGATGATGCCGATGGCGGCGAACGGGAAGCACAGCGAAATGGTGCGCAGCGCTTTGACGCCGACGGTCAGCAGGTCGCCTTCTGCTTTGAACAGGCTCATGAGCTTGTCCGGGATCAGCTGGAACAGCAGCAGGCCGACGACCATGATGCACATGGCGATGACGATGCCCAGCTTATAAGCGTTCATCAGGCGCTTGCGGTTCTTTGCGCCGTAGTTGTAGCCCATGATGGGCATGAGGCCGTGGTTCATGCCGAAGACGGGCATGAACACGAAGCTCTGCAGCTTGAAATACACGCCGAGAACGGCTACGGCAGCTTCGGAAAAACCGATGAGGATCGCGTTCAGGGCGATGGTCATGACGGAGCCGATGGACTGCATTACCATGGAGGGCAATCCGACCTGATAGATGTCCTTGATCGTGCGGCCGCTCATGGCGAACCGGCCATATTTGACCTTCACGGGAAGGTCGAGTTTATGCATGAATATGTTGGCCACGAGGAAGCAGACGCACTGGCCGATGACGGTCGCGACGGCTGCGCCGGCTACGCCCATGGCCGGAAATCCGAAGAGGCCGAAGATCATGATGGGGTCCAGGATGATGTTCGTAACGGCGCCGGACAGCATGCACCACATGGGCGCGATCATATTGCCGCCCGCCTGCATGATCTTCTCCATGGAGGAGGAACACAGCGCGAACAGGGAACCGACGCACACGATGGTGCAGTATTGCACGGCGGGTTCGATGAGCGTCGCGTTCTCGGAGAAAGCCGACGCAAAGGAGCGTGACCCGAACAGGCCGAACGCCACGAACAGCAGCCAGTGGCAAAGGGCCAGGAACAGGCCGTGTTCCGCGGCGCTTTGAGCGGCTTCGTAGTCCTTTGCGCCGAGGCGCCTGGATATGAGAGACGAAAGGCCGACGCTCGTGCCGACGCCCACGGAGATGTTGATGAGCTGGATGGGGTAGACGAGCGAAACAGCGGACAGGGCGTACTCGCCGAGCCGGGAGACGAAGATGCTGTCCACGATGTTGTACAACGCCTGGATGAGCATGGAGAACATCGAGGGCAAGGACATTTCTATGATGAGCGGCAGCATGGGTTTCGTTCCCATGCGCAGGGTATTCTGATTGACTTTCGGTTCTGACATAAGATTCCTCTCGATAGAATGGTGACCCCGTATTATACCATCTGAACCGTCAAAAAAACAAGGGCGCCGGACGGATGCCCGGCGCTCCTGCGTAACTGGTGATGGCTCTATTTGTTCAGGTATTCGAAAACGCTTACCATGAAGGCAGCGATCTCTGCGCGGCTGCTGTCAGCTGTCGGCGCAAGGGCTTTTTCGCTGCGGCCGGTCATGAGGCCGAGCTTGACGAGCCAGGCCATGGCAGGCTTCGCGTATTCCGCGATGTCTGCCGCGTCGGTATATTTGTCGAGCACGGAGAGATCCGGGTCGCCGAGGACCTTCTTGTTGGCCTTCGCGTAGTTGAAGACCATGACGGCCATATCCTGGCGGGTCACATTGGCGTCGACGCCGAAACCGGTGGCTCTGCCGGCGGCGATGTCATTGGCGACAGCCCAGTTGATGGCCTTCTCATACCAGGCGCCTTCGGCCACGTCGGCAAAACCGGCGGAAGGAGCGTCCTTGACCTTCTTGTTCAGCTTCTGCTCCATGGCGTACAGGACCTGGCAGAACTGCGCGCGGGTCGTCTTCTCGGCGCCGCGGAACTCGTAGGTTTCCTTGCCGCTTTCATCCTTGCCGGCAGCGTATCCTGTCATAATGCCGAGCTCTGCGGCCTTTTCGGCGTATTCTTCGTA
>JAIKZT010000070.1 GCA_024682015.1 Clostridia bacterium | reverse complement strand
GATCGCGATATCGGATTACGACATGGGCAACATCGCCCAGCGCTATCTGCCGCCCGGCGCCGGACATCCCTTCGGTACGGACGAGATGGGACGCGACGTATTCAGCCGCACGATCTTCGGGACCGGCCTGGCGCTGCGCTCAGCGCTTCTGGGCGCGGTCATCGAGCTGGTGATAGGCGTCAGCCTCGGCCTGATGGCAGGCTTCTTCGGCGGAAAACTCGACACGCTCATCACGTTCGTCGCCGACATGATCTGGAGCCTGCCGATGATCGTCATCGCCATGGCGTTCGTCATGCTGCTGGGAAAGAGCCTCGACAACGTCATCATCGCCTGCGCCCTGGCTGGCTGGCCCCGGTATACGCGCATCGTGCGCGCCAAGACGATGAGTCTGAAAGACCAGCCGTTCGTCGAGACGGGCATCGCTTTCGGAGAATCCAAGGCGGCGCTGATGTTCCAGTACATCTTCCCGAACATCTTGCCGTCCATGCTCGTCATGGCGTCGATCTCCATGCCGGGGTTCATCGCTTCCACGACGACGCTTTCCTTCCTGGGCATGGGCGCGCAGCCGCCTTCCCCGGACTGGGGCCTCGCCATCTCCAGAGGCGCGAGCGTCATCTACAGAGCTCCGTGGGTCACGATCTTCCCGTGCATCGCGCTGGTCTACACGATCATCGCGTTCAGCCTGTTCGGGGAAGGGCTGAGGGACCTCATCGATCCCCGCCTGCAGAACATGTAAGGAGGCTTCTCATGGAAGAACTTCTTAGGCTGGAAAAACTGAGTGTGGAATACAAAGTCCAGGACGGCTATCTGTCCGCCGTGAAGGACGTAGATCTGTCCGTCAACAGGGGAGAGGTCCTGGCGATCGTAGGCGAGTCCGGCTGCGGCAAGTCGACGATCGCCCATGCCGTCATGCGGCTGCTTCCGCTCCATAATGAACGCATCACGGGGCGCATCCTGTTTGAGGGTACGGATCTGACGCAGCTGAGCGACGCGGAGATGATAGCCATCCGCGGGAAGAAGATCGGCATGATCTTCCAGAACCCGCTCGACTCCCTGAATCCCGTCTACCGGGTCGGGCGCCAGGTGGAAGAGGCCATTCTGCTGGACGGGAAGGACATGGCGACCGCCATGCGCGAAACGGAACAGCTCTTTGCGGACGTGAGGATGCCCGACCCCGCGAGCCAGATGCAGCGCTTTCCCTATGAATTGTCCGGCGGCATGCGGCAGCGGGTCATGATCGCCATGATGCTCTCGCGCTATCCGGATCTGCTGATCGCCGATGAGCCTACGACGGCTCTGGATGTGACGATCGAAGCGCAGATCATGGACATCCTCACGAAACTGAAGGTGGAAAGGAATACCGCCATCCTTCTGATCACGCACAATTTCGGGATCGTCGCCGAAACGGCGGACAGGATAGCCGTCATGTACGCGGGACAGCTGGTCGAACAGGGGTCTGTCTACGAGATCTTCGCCCAGCCGGCTCATCCGTATACGGAAAAGCTGATGCAGGCTTTGCCGCGGCAGTCCAAGGAGGAAGGGCGCCTCGAGACGATCGACGGCACCGTGCCGAGGCTGACGCAGGTGCAGCCCGGCTGCCGCTTTGCGAACAGATGCCCGTACGCGTCGGAGACTTGCCGCACGCAGGACCCGCCCACCGTCCACGCCGGCGGCACGCATTACTATACCTGCCATACCAGAAAGGAGGACCGCTGATGGAGCATGAACCTATCATCGAAATGCATCATCTGAAGAAGTACTTTCCCGTCGGTTCTTCTCTTTTCAGCAAGAAGCAGTTCGTCCATGCTGTCGATGACGTGGACATGGTCATCCGGCAGGGCGAGATCGTGGGGCTGGTCGGAGAATCCGGCTCCGGAAAGACGACGATCGCGCGGCTCATCCTGAACCTGACGGAGCCTACGGAAAGCCACATCATGGTCGATGGGATCGATCCGCAGAAGGCCACGGCGGAAGAGATGCGAAAGCTACGCAAGGAGATCGCCGTCGTCTTCCAGGATCCGGGCGGAAACCTGAATCCGCGGCTGACCGTGGGAAGCAGCATCATGCGGCCGATGATCATCCATGGCGTGCCCCGCAAAGAAGCGCGGGAAAGAGCTCTGAAGGCCTTGGAAATGGTCAAAATGGACCCTTCGTACATGGATAACTATCCGGCCCAGCTGTCCGGCGGACAGCAACAGCGCATCGCGATCGCCCGCGCGCTGGTCCTCGATCCGAAGATCATGATCCTCGATGAGCCGACGAGCGCGCTGGACATCTCCGTGCAGGCGCAGGTGCTGAACCTGCTGCTGGACCTGCAGGAGCAGATGAAACTGACGTATCTCATCATCACGCACGACCTGAACATCGTGAACTACGTGTGCGACAGGGTCTTCGTGATGTATCTGGGCAAGATCGTGGAATACGGTCCGAAGAAGAGCGTTCTGCATCAGCCCGAACATCCCTATACCCGGGGTCTGATGGCCGCTTCGCCGATCCTCGATCCGACGAGGCGGGAGAAGAACCCGGAGAGGCTCGCCGGAGACCCCGGAAGCCTCATCCACCTGGCGCCCGGCTGCCGGTTTGCGCCGCGCTGCCGTTTCGCCAGCGATAAATGCCGGCAGGAGCAGCCGCCCATGCTCCTGGTCGGAGATGATCATTATGCAGCGTGTTTTATGGATCACGCCGTGAATGATAAAGATGTGTAAGAGAAAGGAGAACAACAATGAAGAGATTTCTATCGGTCCTTCTGTCGGTATGTCTGGTCGTCAGCATGCTGGCAGGGTGCACCAAGGCGCAGACAACAACGAATGAACCTGCCGCACCAGTGACCAGCGCGGAGAGCGCCGTCGTCAGCGGTGAAGTCGAAGCGATCGATAACTCCACGATCGAGGCCAGAGACGTGCTTCGCGTGGGTGATGTCGAAGAATGGTACGGCACGGACCTGATCCAGTGCGACACGTTCCTGGATCTGCAGATGACCATCGCCGAACCGCTGTTCCTGTATGACAGAGAGTCCGGCTCCCTGGTGGGCTGCCTGGCCGAGACGCCGACGTTCAACGATGACGGCACGGTCATGACCTTCAAGGTCCCGGAGGGCCGCTACTTCCCGAACGGCGCAGAGCTCGGCGCGGATGACGTCGTCGCCTCCATTTGGCACGGCATCAACGACGGCTACATGAGCGACACCTATGCCAACATTACGGACGCGACCTATGAAGGCAATGAAGTTACGCTGACCATGACCAGCTACAGCACCGCGCTGATGATCCTGCTGGTCAGCCCGTTCTTCTGCGTCATCGACACGGAGCAGCTGGAGACCATGTCCAACGAAGAGCTCCTGTGGGGCGCCGTTCCCTATGGCCCGTACTACATCACGGAGTACGTGGAAGGCGCCAGCGCCAAACTCGCCAGAAACGACGGATTCAAGACGCTGAACCCCGTGCTCGAGAACAAGGGCGCTGCCTACATCCCCAACATCGAGGTGACCTGGTATACGGATGAGTTCGCCATGATCGCCGCCTACGAGGCGGGCGACCTCGATCTGCTCATCGGCGTGCATGAAGACACCATCAACGCGCTGCAGGGCCGGGAAGACATCATCATCTCCGCGTCGCTGCCGCCCACGACGAAGAGCGTCCAGCTGAACGCGAATCACGAGTTCCTGAACGATAAGCGGGTCCGTACGGCGATCTCCTACCTGATCGACCGGGCCGCGATCGTGGCTGCCTTCGGCGGCGACATGATGTGCACGCCGCAGTACGAGATCATCAGCGAAAACGTCCAGTACAGAACGCCGGCCGTCGAAGACTGGTTCAAGTCGACCTACTGCGACGATCCGGATAAGGGCGTGGCGCTGCTGGCTGAAGCCGGCTGGACGGACTCCGACGGAGATGGCTGGCTCGACAAGGACGGCCAGAAGATGCCGACGCTGACCTTCAATACCGGTTCCGGCCTCGTGGAGACCTGCGCGCTGACGATCCAGATGACGCTGAAGCAGTACGGCATCGATACGAATGTCGTTACGACCAAGGAGAGCACGTCGCTGGCGAAGGAAGGCGCTTACGATCTCACGATGGCCAGCTACTGGTGGAGTGAACCCGCCAGATTCCTGGTGAACTGCTTCAAGGATCACAACGATTTCGACGAGACCGAATACCGCGCCATCGTCGACAAGGTCGAGCACGTCGTGGACAATGACGAGCGCTTCCAGTACGTCGAAGAGGCGCAGCGGTATCTGCTGGAGCAGATGGTCGTTCTGCCGCTCTTCAGTCAGTCCTACATCAAGGTCTACGACAAGAGCCTGGCCAATATCCACTTCATCTGCGACGGCATGTTCCTGAACGACATCAAATAGCGTATAATATACGCGAATAGAAGCGATCTGGGCGGATCCTTCGGGATCCGCCCATTGGTAAATGTTGAGGTGAAACATGAGAGTATTTATCAGCGCAGACATCGAGGGCGTGGCCAACACAGCTTTATGGGACCACTGCCGCAAAGGCGAATACGGCTACGTCGACGCCGCGAAGGAAATGTCCCTGGAGGTGGCGGCAGCCTGTCGCGCGGCTTTCGACGCCGGAGCGGACTACGTGCGCGTGAAGGATGCGCACGGCAGCGGAACGAACATCTTTCCGGAGATGCTGCCAAGAGGCGTCGAATTGACGCGATCCTGGTGCGGGTCACCGTGGAGCATGGTCTACGGCGTGGATGAAAAGGATGCGGAAGGCAAGCCGTTCGACGCCATCATGTACGTGGGATACCACAGCGCTGCCGGCCGGGAGGGCAACCGGATGTCGCATACGGAGACGAAATCCACGATCTACGTCAAACTGAACGGGGTGAAGTGCTCGGAATTCATGCTGTATTCCCTGGCAGCGGCTTCCGCCGGCGTTCCGTCCGTCATGCTCTCCGGAGATCAGATGCTCTGCGATGACTATAGGGATCTGCATCCGCGGCTCATCACATGTCCGGTCAAGCGCGGGTATGGCGGGGTCACCACGTGCCTGCAGCCCGAAGACGCGCACGATGCGATCTACGCGGCCGCCAGAAAGGCGCTGTCTCAGGAGCTCGGGCCTTCGGCTCTGTGCGAGATCCCGAAGCATTTCGAACTGGAGATCTGCTACAAGGAGCAGGTGGATGCCACCCGCAACTCGTTCTTCCCGGGTTTCAGGAAGATCGACGACAACACGATCCTGTTGTCGACCGACCGGCTGTGGGATGTGATGACAGCCTTCACGTGGGTGTTATAATCCCTGTAATGGAAGAGTTGATCTGAAAGCGGGTGACAGATATGAAGCACAGAAGAGCGATAAGAATATGCCTCTGTGCTTTTATTGTGCTTGTCAGCGCGTTTCCCGCTGCCCGGGGGCAGGATTACCGGGATATGCGGGTCGCCGTATGCGGAAAGTCGAAACCGCTCGTCTTCCTCGATGCAGACGGAACGCCCAGCGGCATGTACATCGACATCATGGATGAGCTTGCCCGCATCGGCGGCCTGGATATCGAGTATGTCGTCTTCGACCGGAAAAAACAGGCGATAGAGAGCCTGGAGAGGGGCGAAGTGGACGCGGTCCTGGGGACCCTGGAAAGCGATCAGACGGGCAATCCGCTGCTTGCTTCCACCTCGGAGATCTATTCGGCATCCATGTGCCTGGTGGCGGAAAAGGGCAAGAGCGATTACATCCTCCGGCACGCGCTGACCTACGGATATTCGACCGCCTATGAGGTCGGCACGTCCAGCTTCGTCAGGATCTCGCAGATCCGGCCCAGCCCCATCCTCATCATGTCCAACCAGGACAGCTTGTACGACGCGCTGCGGTCGGGAGAAGCGGACATGGTCATCGCGGTGCGCGACTGCATTCAGTACCGGATACGCGAAGCGGGGCTGTCGGATGCCTATACGACGGCCATCAACTACCTGAGCAGCGTCAGCTACTCCATCCTGCTGAAACGCAGCGACGAACTGAGGCTCAACACGCTGAACACCTGCATCAGCAGCCTGCGGTCCGGCACGGAATACGCGCGCATCGTCGACAAGTGGATCATCGACGCGGATCTGGAGGATGCGCAGCTGAGGATACGGAACCTGACGTATATCATGGCGATCGTGTTCGGCGCGGCCCTCATCATCGTGTCGGCGTTTCTGTTCTTCAACAAGCGGCTCAAGCAGGTGGTCGCCGAGAAGACGTCCGAACTCAAGGAAAAGGTCGACGACCTTGAAAACGCCTACGTGCTGCGTAACAAACTCATGGAGCACGCTTACGCGGCCAATCTCGTCGTGAGGCAGGACGGGTCGATCCTCCTGATGAACGACGTGGCCAGGCAGATGGTGGAGCTTCCTTCGGACCGGGAGGACATCCCCACGATCGAGGAACTGCCGGTCATCGGCGAGCTCTGGAAGAAGGCTTCGCAGGCGATGACCCAGCCACAGCTGCTGGCGGTGCGCGACGGCAAAGGCGTCCGCCGCACGTACCGCTACCAGTGCCACCGCACGTCCGTGCCCGACGAGTTCGTGCTGATCGTCGAAGACGTTACGAGCGAGGAAAGGAAAAAGACGGAGATCCTCGAGGAAAACAAGAGCCAGGCGCTCAACCGCATCATAGCCGGGATCGCGCACGAGATCAAAAACCCGCTCACCACGATACGAAACTACGCCGTGCTCGCGGATGAAGAAGGCTCCGACCCGGAATTCATGGCTTCGTTTCACGA
>JAIKZT010000024.1 GCA_024682015.1 Clostridia bacterium | reverse complement strand
TGATCATATGCGCGATGAACGCTATTCCCCAATCAGATCATTTTCCACAAACGGGAGGAAAAAGCACATGACAGCCAAAAGATGTTTGTCGATATTGCTTGCAGCAGCGCTTCTTGCGGCAGCGTTTCCCATGGCAGCTTTTGCGGAGGATGCGCCGAAGGCGACTGTCCAGTACCTGGTCTC
The DNA here is from genome assembly GCA_024682015.1 of Clostridia bacterium. GTDB lineage: Bacteria > Bacillota > Clostridia > Peptostreptococcales > Anaerovoracaceae > RUG11894. The sequence continues at coordinate 15,342 of JAIKZT010000024.1, read as the reverse complement.
AGGCGCGGCGAAAGGAACGCTTCAGGTCACGGATGACGAAGGAGACCCTTTGACGGACAGCGAGGGCATTCCCTATCCGGTCTGGCGCGCTGAAGAGGGCACCGGATTTCGCTATATCACAGTGGATGTCGGGACCGTGCTCCATTTTCAGTATGCCCCTGCAGGCGGCGAGCGCTTTCTTTACTGGAACCACGGCGGCAACTCGGTAGGCTTTGAGACCTCTCTGACGGTGACCATATCAAACTCCACCGAGATCGACGCGGTCACCGATCTTGAGCCCGGACCGGGCGTAGGAACGCTTTCGTGCGTCATGGACGATATCGATTTCGGGACCCGGATACAGGGTTACGTTACAGGCTATAAGACCTTGCATTGGTCCAACAAAAGCACCTGGTCAAACGGCTTTCAGGCTTACATGTTTGTCGGCTTGCCGTGCTTTACGCTGTCTGGGGACGACCCCGATGCCTTTGAACTCAACGCTGTCTACGGCGACGACCACATCTTCGACAGCAGGCCATACGGAAACACCTCCGAGTATTATGGCATCCAGGTGCAGCCGAAAGCAGGTCTTGCCCCCGGCACCTACAACGCTACGCTGAACTATACAGAGATCCACGGGGCGGCCTATGGCACTGCGAGCGCCGCGCTCAGCTTCAGAGTCGTGGAATCCGGGCATACGGTAGACGTCGTCATGAAACTTGTCGGCCAGTCCGGCAGCGGCAGTTATTATGGCAGCGTCACCGGCAAGGGCGATATCCCGGAAGGCGAACCCGCGACGCTGACGGCCACTCCCGCGAGCGACCTGTACGAGTTCGTGCGCTGGGCCAAAGGCGAAGAGACTGTCTCGACCGACAATCCTTACGTGTTCACGCCCACGGAGAACATAAAACTGACGGCGGAATTCGTGCAGGTACAAGGCTCCCTGCGCTATGGAACGCCGGCGCACTCCACGGTGACCGTGAAAGACAGCGGCGGGAACGAACTTGGCACCGCGGTCAACGCTTACACCACGCAGAAGTTCCCGATCGGCACGGAGCTGATCTTCCACTGTGAACCGGAGGAAGGCCATCATTTTATCGCATGGAACCGCGGCGGCGCGTTCGCCTCTTACGAGCAGGACTATCACTACACCGTGGGAGCGGACAACAACACCGAGATCACAGCGATCGTGGACGGTGAACCGAACGCCGTTGACAGGATACTCTCGTGCGCCATGGACGATATCGATTTCGGGTCAAAACTGCAGGGCTATGCGATCGGCAGCGGCGACTACAAAATAGTGGAATGGTCCAATACCAGCGTCAGCGGAAATCAATTCGACGGCTGGATGCTTGTCGCAAGGCCGTGCTTTACGCTGGGCGGTGCAGATCCCGATGCGTTTGAACTCTATCCGGAATCCGCAGACGGCTCTTTCTATGAAAGCCGGGCGAAGTATTCCCCCCATTATAACCTGGTCAAGGTCCGTCCGAAGGCCGATCTGCCCCCGGGCACATACACCGCGACGCTTCATTACACCGATCCTCACGGCGAATCTTACGGCAGCTGCAGCGCCACGCTCAGCTTCGAGGTAAGAGCCGGCGTCGGCGCCAACGTAACGATCTCGCCGGCGGAAGGCGGCACGGTAGACGGCGCCGATGCGACGCATGAGATCGGGGATACGATCACGCTGACTGCGAACCCCGCGGAGCACTACGTCTTCCTGTACTGGCAGGAGGGAGACGCCAGATATACGGATAACCCCTATAGTTACACGGCATTGGCTACAAGGGAGCTTACTGCGGTCTTCAAGTCGCAGACCTACCTCGTGCTCAGCGCGCTGCCTGTGGAAGCCGGCACCGTCAGCGGATCCGGATGGTATGACCCCGACGCGGAAGCGACTGCTGCGGCAACGCCCAATGAGGGCTGGGTCTTCGATCACTGGTCGACCGATGCCATTGGCGGCACGAACGTAACGAGCACGGAGGCTTCTTACAGCTTTAAGATCAAAGCCGGTCCGACCCTCAGCCTGGCGGCGGTGTTCAGACGGCAGGACGCAGAGACGGCCTCTGCGAACATCGCCATGACGAACGCGCCCGCGGCCGGCGCTCCGGCGGCGAGCGTCAGCGCGAAGGACGCGGCTGACCCGGCGCTGTTCACTGTATCGTTCACGGACTGGAAGGACAGCGCCGGCGATCCGGTGTCCTCGTTCAGTTACGGCGGCAGCTATAAGGCTAACATCACCTTGCAGCTGGGCGATGGGTATGTATTTTCCTCCCTGGCGGTCCCGCAGATCACCGGCGGCGGCAGCGTACCCTCTTATCAGCGTAGCGACGACGCGAAGACCATCACGGGCACTTATGTCGTCACGATACCGAAACTGGAACCGCAGCTGTCGGATTTCGATCTGCCGGCAGACCTTTCCCGCATCTTCAGCGGTGAGCCGCAGACAGTGAGCGAGCCAGTGGCGGACAAGGACGGCATGGGCGCCGTCACCGTAAAATACGACGGGAAGACAGAAGCGCCCAAGTATCCCGGCACCTACAGCGTCACGTTCGACGTGGCAGAAGGCAGTTCGTATGCCGCTGCCAGCGGCCTTGTCATCGGCACGCTGACGATCGCGCAAAACGACAGGATGACGGCGTATCACCGCAGCGGTCTTTCCGCAGCGGACGCGATCGACGTGACGGTCGATAAGGACGCGCGCAAGGTTTCCGTCGAGGGCAGCGTCTCCTCTTCCGCGATGGTCCTGATCGCCAGCTATGATGCGGACGGCCGCTTCCTCGGCGTCGAGCTCCTGGCGGCCGCCGGAGAGACAGCGGCGGAATCCGGCGCCGATTCCGTAGAGATCCTGTGGGTCAGCGCCGATGGCGCGCCCCAGTGCGAAGCGGCCTGCGAGAAGCTCGATTAGGCTTCTCTTAAATGTTTAAAGGGCATGATGATCGGTCGTCTTTGACAGAGATTGCTGTATTTCGTGCACAAATTGAGGAATGTATTATTCAGACAAACTTTTTTAAAGGAGGAGATCGCATGGAAAAGAAAAAAATCATCGGCCGCGTCGTCCTCGGCGCGTTTGCCTTGTCGGTGATCCCGTATCAGTTCAAGAAAGATGAAGAGACCGGCGTTCTGGAGATCCGCAGCCTGCTGTGGGGGCTGCGGAAGATTCCCGGCGGGGAGAAAGACCACTACAGCTTTGCGATTCCGCCCTCGGGGCTCGATTACGAGGACGAAGCTGACGCTTAGAAGATCGCCGGCAGATAGCCGCTCATACGAAAGAACAAAACAGACCGGTTCATGGCCGGTCTGTCTTTTTATGCCGTAAAGCATCTGGCGTTTTCTTCTATTCCTTCCGCTCCCTGATGGGCACCACGCACTCGTAGCAGTAGTCCTCCCGCTTGTAATGCGTGCCGGTATAGGGCGCGATGAGGGCGATGAGCCTCGGAAGGCCTGCAGGCTCCAGGCCGCGGGCTTCGATCTCGGCGAACAAGCGCTGCCAGAGCGCGTACATGACGCCATAATCTCCGAATCCGACGATGGAGATCGCCTCGGTCTGCGGGAAAAAGCGGAGATTGGGATCGTTTCTGTCGTCCGAGAGCACCGGGATGAGGACCGTGCACCGAAACTCCGGGACCGAAGGATTGACAAGATCGCTCGGGTCATCGTACTCCGCCGACATGGGCCTGCTGCCGAGCAGCCGGTAACCCGCCGAGACGCAGGATTCGTGGGCGAGGTAAGACCGCATCGCGATCTCTTCGAGGTCCTTGCCCCGAATGTGCACGCGGTAGCAGGTCTCGGCGGGCAGCGTCACGTAAGAGATCTCGAAATCCTTCGAATGGTCGTGGCGCAGCTCGAATTCCTTTATGAACTGTTCCAGGGCACTCTGCCTCTGCCGCAGCATTTCCAGAAAATCGCTGCTGTCGATCCGCTCGTAATACACGTCACCGATCTCCTTGCGGGTAAGCCCGATGGATTGCAGCATCTGGTACTGCCCGACAGCCGACACCGCCGACAGGTCGTAATACCGGTATCCCGTCTCGGGATCGACGCGGAAAGGCTTCAGAAAACCGCTCTCCTCCATGCGCAGCAGCGTCGAGCGGCTGACCCCGCAGGCGCGGGCGACTTCCATGATCGTAAAGAGTTTTCGTTTCTCCGGAAAACGCATAAAAAAACCCTCAACTCCGTCTTGACCTGTTCATGGATGAACAGGATATGATTATATTACCAAATTGGTAAAAAGTCAAGATTTTCAAGGCTTTTGAGCATAACAGATGCGGCTCCCGGGGTGGGAGCACACAAGGAGGAAGCGCTATGAAACACGTCAGGACGCGCATCACAGCCATCGTGCTGATACTGGCAATGACCTTTTCGCTGATGCCTATGCAGGCATTTGCCGCTTTGGCGGACAACGACCCGGCCTATAACCGGGAAATGCTGGAGGCTATCCGGACCGTCATAGGCAGCGAAAACGAAGCGGAGCTCTATTACGACATGATGGAGCACTACGGCCTGCTGGAAGAGGACGGGACCCTCGCCGAGAGCTGGTCGATCAGCATGGACGGCGAAGAGATCAGCCTCTCCGAGCTGCGGGAGATCCTGGCGGGCGAGTATGATCCGGACCGGTACATCACCGTGGACGGCACGCCCGTCACCCTGGCGGACGTGCAGACCATGATCGACATCGAGGACTACGTGGCCTACATCCGCGACACCTACTACTCCGACGGGGAGTGGACGCAGGAGCAGAAGGACGCCTACGAGTCCCTCGTGCAGCAGGTGAACACCGAAGGCATCACCCTGCGCGGCAGCACGGACGCCGGCCTGGCGGAAGGCGGCTCAGAAAAGAGCACCCTCACAAACGCCAGCACCGACCAGAGCGCCAGGATCCGCCTGACGCGCCTCCACAACAGCGGGTTCCGGGCCGACCTGACCGGCGCCGCTCCGGGACAGTACGTGAGCTTCTCTTTCACCATCACCGGCATCAACTGCTATATATCCACGGAAAACGGGGGCGGGATCGCCGGCAGCAGCGCCACCATCGCCATGACGGCAGGAGAGGATGGCACAGCGACCGCGACATTCGATCCGTTCGAGGGAAGAACGGTCACGCCGTACAAACCGGTCGGCACGGAGAACTGCGTTCTGGTGCTGAACGTCTATGATACGTTCAACGCCCTCTTCGTCGACGGGGAGGGCAAGTCCGGCGACGCCATGAGCGTTGTGTTCACCTGGGATGATTTCACGGGCAGCCAGACTCCCGAAGAAGCTGGAGGCTCGCTGAAGATCCCCGCCTGGACGCAGACGCTCGGCGGCGGTGACGCAAGCCGCTACGGATGGGCCGTTCCCCGGGACGGCAGCACCCCTTCCGAAAACGCCGCGAAACTCGCGAGGGCGCTGGAACTGGTGGAACAGGGTTATTATCCCCATGCGTACATCCAGTATAACATCGAATGCATAACGTCGCTTGATAGCGTCACGCTGCGGTTTCCCTGGCACGTCCATCCGTACAGCGGTTCGATCCATACGAACTATTATATGGACATGACGTATGACAAGAACGGCGGATCCGAACACGTCGTCTTTGCGGCCGCCTCGGACGATACCTACAATATCCCGACCGGCACCAGCGCCAGCGCGCTGGATTGGACTTTTACCACACATTCATTCATATTTGAAGGAAACTACCGCACCAGGAACATAAATGCCGTTGATATCCGCAACAATCTCAACTGGCCTCCGGCCGAAGGATATGCGAACGCGGTCGCACGGACCAGCATGCTCAGCCTGGTGTCCGGCAGCGGCGAGCTCCGCTCGAATTATTACGACTGGTACTCCTGGAAACTGAAAATGGACGGCGCGGAACTGGTATTCGTAAACGATACCACGCCCACCCTCACACAGTTCACCGCCTATGGCGGAACTTACTATCCGGGTGAGGGGATCCCCATCCTCGTGCGCTTTTCCGAACCCGTAAAGGCATCCAAGACCACCATCACCGTCAACGGCATGCAGCTGCGCGCCATTCCGCAGGCAGGCAATTCAGCGGCCCAGGCGTTCATCTATCCGGTGCAGGAGACGGACGCCACGTTCCTCACCATGGACGATTACTATACCGAGGACCTCTTCGGCCACGTGGGAAGCGCTTTCAAGGACGAGCGGTTCGAAACGATGCATTCCCCGGACAATCTCACCATCGAAACGCTGACGTATAAACGGACGTTCACGGGCATCCACGCCCAGCTGGGCAGAGGCGAGTACACCGACGCCTACACTCTGAACGTGACCGCCGACATCAGCACCAACCCCAAACTGACGCAATGGCTGCTGGGCGAACTGGAGCTTGACGAGTCCGAAGGGACCGCCTGGTTCAACGACCTCTACTTCAGCATCTACATTCCCGGCACGGGCGAACACTATGCGGGGGACGGCCTCATTCATCTCGGCCAGCTCGCAGGCGGCATCGAAGGCAGCGTTACGGGAGGCAAGCTGACCGGCAGGTTCTACATACGCGACGAATGGCTTCCGGAAGGCTTCGAAGAACCGCTGCCGTGCACCGTCGGGCTCTTTCTGGTAAGGGAACGCGACGAAAACGGAAACATCGTGTACGGGGAACGGATCTTCGGCCTGAGCGACTGCGTGTCCATCTACCCGATGAAATACATCGAGAGGGAGAACATCCGGATCCGCATCACGGTCGATTATCCGGATCCGAAACTGGTGGACATCGACGAGGTGTACGCGCCTCAGCCCAACAACGCGGTCACCATAGTTCCCGTTGACATTTCCAGTTCCCCCACCATCCGGATGTATCCGGTGCTGGACGCGGATGACTACAGTTTCGGCGACACCTCCTACACCACGGTGCTGAGCGACGAGACCCACGTGCCGCTGGACCAAAACGCCAACTTCATCTTCAGCATTATCGAATACACCGACGACTACGGGTATTCCTCGTACCTGACGAACGGCGAGATCGCTTCCATAGACACGGAAGGCTACATCGAAGCCACCGGTCTGGGGAGAGTCTATCCCTTCGTCATCGCCGTAAACGGCAGCATGGGGAAAAGATCCCAAAACGTGGGTTTCCTCGCTCTGGATTTCAGGGAAGGCTACATTCCCTATCTGGCGCTCCCCAATTCATCGCGCCAGATCGAGATTGCCGGCGGCTCATCCCTGCCCGTCTACTGGAACAGCAACCTCCTGACATACGGCGCAACGAATTTCCACGTCGAAATGTTCGTCAGGGGCTACGAGGAAGACCCGCTGGGCCTGATCTGGGAAGGCTATACCACCAGCAACAGCATCATCATTCCCGGGGGTTACCTGACATACTGGTACGACCATCCGGACTGGAACTACTACACCGTGCGGGTCACCCCCGTGTGCTACAACTATTATGAGGACCGCTACGAACCCTTTGATATCGACGGGAACGATTTCCATGCCGATCGCTCGGTCACGGTGCGCGCCCTGCCGGCACAGGTGAGCTTCGGTAAACTCAGCAGCTATTACGTGACGGATACGGTGGGAACCGTGGAGATCCCCTGGACCATCCAGAGTTTCGACCAGTATTCCAACGGCGGCAACATGTTCGAAATGCAGGTCGTCCGCTCGGGCGACAGCGAACCCGTTGCCGTCATCAACGATCCCGGCACGTACCGGGAGGGCGGCGCGTACACCGGCAGCTATACGCTGCACATCTCCGACTTCGAGGCAAACACCAATGACCCGACCAGCTTCCGGCAGATCTACACGGTCACCATCCGCGCCAAAAACGGCAAGGACAGCACCTGGAGCTACGATTCCTTCCTGCTGTACGTCTACGACGAGGACGCTCTGAAGATCCTCGTGGACGGCGTGGAGGTCCCTGCGGAAGACGGCCAGACGCCTTCCATCCTCATGTCGAACGTCGAGGCCATCTCGAACATGACCTCGAGCGAGATCCTCGGCCTGAACCGCGACATCTCCCTGCACAACGAGATCTCCGCAAACTACGGTGAATTCGCCTGGGCGGAACTGGCCGACCGGCTGGCGTGGGATTCCAGCGACGACAGCGTGGCCACCATCAACTATCAGCAGGGCTACGTCTACGAGGACATCCGCAACTTCACCTATACCGCCTACCGGCCCACCACGGACTTCGTCCTCTCCGGCCTGAGCACCGGCCAGACCGAGATCTCGGCCACCCATACCCTCACCGGCATGGAGGCTTCGCTGGACGTCACCGTGGAAACGCTGAAGGACAAGCTGTACATCTTCCAGTTCTATCCCAAGACGACGACGAAGGTGCAGTTCGTAAACGGCCTCGGCGAGACCGTTACCGTATCTTCGGACAATACCGGCGCCCTGGCGCACTACGAGGAGAGCGGCATCGCCTCCACGGTCCACTGCAAGGCGAATTACAACGGCGATACCTACCTGGGATCCTTCAAGGCCGAACAGCTCCTGTCCGGAGAAAGGGATTCCACGAAGCTGGATCTCTATCCCTGCAACTACCTGACCCTGCGTCAGGCGGCTTACGCCTACGTCTACCTCAAGAACCCCAACGGCACCCCGTATACCGGAAGCATCACCTTCCGCGGCGGCGTCTATTACATGGGCGTCTACCAGCCGAACGCGGCCTTCGCACTAAACACGAGCACGCCGCCTTCCGTGCCGGGCAGCACGGACCAGACGATCCAGCTCGGCGCGAGCGGCAAGCTCGAGATCGTCATGGACCAGACACAGTGGAACACGGGCGGCATAAACGGCTACGATCTGGAGCCCACCAGCAGCGTCCGCTACGTCTTCCTGATCAGCAAGGCCGACAGCGACGATTACTACCCGCTCTTCATCAACGAGGACGCCAACATCAGCGCGCAGAACCGCATCAGCAGCGGCAGCGCCATCGTCAACTTCCGCAGCAATCCCACCGGCACGCCTCATCCCTTCCTGGTCGGACAGTACGTCACCACGGACGGCAGGCAGACGGACGTCCTGCGCAGCAACACCCGCGTTGGGCTCAACGACAACAGTCCGCAGGCCGAACTGAGCAGCATGGTCCTGTGGTGGGGTGAGCCGGCACAGCCCGGCGCTTCGAACCGCCTGCAGCTGTTCACCGCGGACGGCGAAGCGATCGCGGATGGTCCTGCCTACTCCTCCAACGTCAGCAACGACGCGACCTATCCCTTCATCTCCGACGAGATCACCACCTATACCGTCGAGCTGTCCGAAGACAGCCTGGAAGGCGTCATCGATCCCGGCGGCATGTGCTCCACCTATCTGGAGTACTACCGGGACGGCGTTACCATGTCCCGCAAGGAAGATCTGGGCATCCAGATCTGCAATCTGACGGGAGCGGGCTCCGTGGCGGACAGCCCCGACCTGGAGAACGAGCTCAAAGGCTACGGCAGCGCCATGAGCACCAACGGCTCGAACAACATGGGCACGGGCGACCAGTTCGTCAACGCGATCCTGCGCCTGGTCTCCAGGGAGCAGTACACGGACGGCGACCCGCACCTCTTCGAAGTGAAGATCGCGCCCACCTCCGATCCCACCAGGTTCCTGGGCTTCATCCAGGCCAACTACGGCGACCGCATCGAAGGCGCCGGCGACAGCGGCTTCTCCTTCATCGAAACGGAAGACCTGGAGATCAGCGAGAAGCAGGACGTGCTGGAGCGCATCGAGATGGCCAAGCAGAGCCCCTCCGAATGGGGATCCGGCAAGCAGAAGGAAATGGAGTCTGCCATGCGCAACCGCGGCGGCGGTTCCGACTGGAGCGTCTCCATCGGCGGCTACATGGAGGTCGTGATCTACTACGACTTCCACGAAGCCAAGTGGTCGATGCAGCCCATCTCCGGCGGCTTCCACGTGGGCGGCGGAGTCGAGTACTCGCAGTCCTGGAACTACATGGTCGGCCCCATCCCCTTCACCACCGAACTGACGGCCGGCGGCAACATCGAAGTCAGCATGGACGCCATCACCGCGGCCTACATGAAGACCGAGGAGAGCACGCAGATCGACGTGGCGACCGAGTATCTGACGCAGCTGCGCATCTACCTGTATCTGCGCCTGTTCGCGGGCGTCGGCTTCGACTATTCCGTCGTGGCCTTCAAGCTGGGCATCTTCGGGCTGATCACCCTCGACATGCAGTTCGCCTGGCTCAACCGCCCCTATCTGGAGAAGAATCCGGACGCGCTGATCCTGGCCACGGGCCTGAACAGCGAAGGCGACCCCAATCCTCCCGCCCAGAACACGGAATCCGCGAACCTGAGCGGCCAGCACATACGGCTGAACGGGCAGATCGGCATCGAGCTGATCGTCAAGTTCCTGTTCTTTGAGATAGACTGGGTGCTCCTGTCGTACTCGTTCGACCTGTTCAACGAGTCGTTCAACAGCTACGACAGCATCACGGAACACTGGGAGAACAACCAGAAGAACCTGAAGCGCGCCATCGAAGCCCTGCTCAACAACGGCGACGCCAAGATGATGGGCAGCGCGGGCGGCAGACAGCTCGTGGCGGTCAGCATGGCGCCCACCCTCGAAGACAGGGATTACCTCGAAAACGGCGACCGCCAGTGGTCCTACGTGCCGCGCCGCGGTCCGGCATTCCCCATCAACAACCTCGAAAGCAACACCTATCCGTACGCGAACCCCGAACTGACCAGGGACGGGCAGCTGATGGTCTACGTGACCGACCAGCAGGATCCGGACATCACGAAGACCCGCGCAGCCTACGCCGTCAGCGGCTGGCCCACCTATGAGCAGGCGGGCATCATCGACGACGGAGGCTTCGGCGACAGCGAGCTCGCCGTGGACGGCACCAGCCGCTTCGCGGCAGCCGCCTGGGCGAGACAGACGGTGGACCTGGAGAAGGAAGCCGGCTCCGTCCTCGACGGCGAAGAGAAGATGTCGCTGATGAACGGCACCGAGATCTACGCTTCCATCTACTCCAACGGCGAGTGGGCCACCACGCGCCTGACCGAGAACGAGAGTCCCGACGTGGCGCCCACGGTCGCCGTCAGCGGAGACCGGGCCATCGTCGCCTGGCGCAGCGTGACGACCGTCGACGCCGACAAGCTGACGGAATTCGAACAGGACGTCATCCTCTACAAGATCTACGAGAACCGCAGCTGGAGCGATACCGGGATGCTGTACAACGGCACCTCCGGCGGGGTCAAGGCCATCACCTCGGCCATGATGGACGACGGCACGGCGGCCGTGGCCTACACGCTCGACAAGGACGACGTGGACACCACCATCACCGACCGCGAGATCGTCTACGCGGTGGTGGGAAGAGACGGCGAGATGATCCGCAACGTCTGCGTCACCAACAACGACAAGGTGGACGAGAACCCGCAGCTCGCGGCGGTCACCTTCCCGCAGGACGGCCAGCAGCACTTCCTGCTCGGCTGGTACACGCAGAACGTGAACACGGGCAAAGAGTCGGAGAAGGCCTCCGGCACGGAATCGGACATCGGCATGCTGGACTTCGACGCAAACGGCCTGGCCACGCAGCTGATCCCCGAATCCATGAGCAAGGTCGCCACTGCGCCCGACGTTTCCGTCAGCTCCAACTTCCGCTTCACCAAGAACGCGGAGAGCATCACCGACCTCTCGCTGGTCTGGGTGGAGCGCGATTCCGGCACTTCCTCCGGCAGCGAGGGCAGCAGCACCGACACGGTGGACAAGGACGTGCTGAAGAGCGTCAAGTTCTACTTCTACGGCGTTAACAACGATTCCATAGGCTTCACCGGCGCCCTGAAGGTGGCTGAGATGGGCGACGCGACCCTGATCGACCACTTCGACGTCTACGCGGAAGCCGGGACGAACCTGAAGGCTGTCGTGCTCGGCACCACCTACGGCGCGGACGGCGTGGTCGAAAAGACCGGCCAGACCGCCGGCGGGGATACCGTTACCTATTATGTGCCCTCGACGACCTACGCCATGTACGTCGCCACGGACACCTACCAGAACGCCTTCGAGGTCCCGACGCTGGCCGTGGATTACGAGGCCGTGCGCCTGGGCGCGGATACGCTGGTAGGCCTGAGCGTGGAGAACAAGGGCATCGAGCCCATCACGGACATCACCGTGAACGTCGGCGGCTATGAGACGGAATTCAACGGACTGCTGTTGCTGCCGGGCCATCAGACGGAACTCTGGGCGGCATACACCGTTCCCGAGGACGGCGTGGAGGATCCGGCCTACACCGTGTCCGCCATGGCCGACAGCGACGGCGACGGCATCGGGGACGTCCCGATGGACGATGTCATGGGGACCGTCATGATGGATCTTCCGGACCTGCAGGTCATTGACGCGGCCATCCTGGAGGAGATCGAGGGCAGGCGCACGATCCAGATCAAGCTGAACAACCGCCAGGATTCCTTCCTGGAGGGCAGCGGCCGCAGCGTAAAGCTGAGCTTCTGGAACGACGCGACCTTCGAAGCCCCCATCGACGGGCTGAACGACGTCATCATCAGCGACGACGAGAGCCTGAAGATGATCGACGAAGGCGGATACAGCACGCAGGTCGTCTTCGACGTGGGCGCCTTCCTGGCGAACAGCGCTGCGGGAGCTTCCGAGATCTCCGAGAACGGCGTTCCCGTCTACATCAAGGCGGAAGTGCTCCAGACCGTGGACGACAAGGCCGTTACGGTCCCCGAGCCCGTCCAGTCCAACAACTACGCCACCGTCACCTGCGAGAACATGCGGCTCCGCACGGGGCTCGACGTGCTGATCAACAGCGACGTGGCCTCGGATGGCGGGGTCACCACCGTGACCGTCCATCTGCAGAACACCCGCCTGACCGAGACGAAGACGGGCAACCTGATCGTCTATCTCCTGGACGAAAACGGCAGGATCATCGATGAAAAGCAGAGCTACGACGAGAACGCCCCCGACAGCGGCCTCATCAGCCTGGGCGGCGAGGCGAAGACCGACGTGTCCTTCACCTTCGACCAGACCGGCGCCTCCGTGCGTTTCGCCTACACCGACCTGCTGATGGGCGACGACAGCGCGCAGCTCAGCGCCATCGATTTCCAGGGCGCGGCGGGTCTCACCCCGGCCATCTTCGAGGACGGCGCGGCGGAGCTCGCGGTGGACGACCTGACCGGCCCCACGGGCCTGACCGCCGTAGCGGCGAGCCCGCTGGCCGAGGTCAGCGTGTTCCTCGTGTCCGGTGAGGAGGAAACGGCCGTAGCCGGCACGAGCGGCGACGGCTACCGCTTCACGGGCATGATCGAAATGACCCCAGGCACGGATACGGTCCTCCGCATCCACGTCGACAATCCGACGGCGGAAGGCGAGACGGAAGCGGATTACGTCCTGACCATCCACAACAACGGCGCGCCCGAGATCAGCGCCTCGTTCGTCATCCTGGACGAGACCACGGCGGTGCTCACCGCGAGCGCGCAGCCCTCGCCGGCAAGCCCGGGCTATCCGATCGCCTATCACTGGTACGCCTGCGACGAGAACGGCGAAAACCTGCAGGAGATCGAGACCTGCACCGGCGCGGACACCGCGCAGGCCACCGTCACCGAAGACTTCAGCGAGACGCCCAGCTATTACGTGTGCGAGATCGTCCGCACGAAGCTCGACGGCACGCTGGCCAGCTATTTCTGCGAGCCGCAGGCCGTCATCCTGAAGCATCTGATCATCATCCGCCCGCAGGACGCCTCCAAGGTCTACGGAGACGCGGACCCGGCCTACCGGTACCTGCCCGACCTCCCGTCGGACGAAGAACTGGAAGCTCTGGGTTATCCGAGCTTCGAGGTCTGGTACAATCTCTGGGCGCATCACCTGGTCTACGAGCTCACCTACGAGCGTGAACCGGGCGAAAATGTGGGCGAATACGTGGTCACGCCGCAGCTTTCCGACGATTACTACGGAGATTACTATTTCGTGCGCCAGAGCGCGACGCTGACCATCACCCCGGCCCCCGTCACCGTGGCGGCGGACATCCAGACGAAGAACGCCGGCGATCCGGATCCGGAGCTGACGGTCACCGTCACGGGCCTGAAGAACGGCGAAAGCGAGGACGTGCTCTCCTACACCGTCACCCGCGAACCGGGCGAAGAGGCGGGCACCTACGCCATCACGGTCACAGGTGAAGCCAGCCAGGGCAACTACACCGTCACCTACGCCCCGTCCACGCTGCTCATCAGCGACGGCCACGCGCACGACGGCGTCACGTTCCAGCCCTGGAACGACCCGCAGAACCTGCCTTCCGAAGGAGGCAGCTACTACCTGGAGTGCGACGTCACCCTGAACCGCTTCGGCTGGGGCACGCCGGAAGATTACGACACTTACAGCGAAACGGGAGAGAAGCTCGTGACGGATATCTGCCTCAACGGGCACACGATCTCGGGCGGCCCCGTGATCGTTCTGCAGGGGTCGCAGCTCAACCTGTACGACGATGGCGGCACCGGCACGATCTCCGGCGCGGGATACACCGACTATGCCATCGTGGACGTCATGGGCGAGCTCAACATGTACGGCGGCACCATCACTGATTCCTACAGCTACCTGTGCGGCGCCGTGTCCGTGCGCGAAGGAACGTTCAACCTGTACGGCGGCACCATCACCGGCAACGGGTACAGAGTCACCGAGTACGATGGCGAGATCTACGAGAGCACGTCCCAGTACGGCGGCGGCGTATATCTGGAGGCCGGAACCTTCAACATGTACGGAGGAACCATCAGCGGCAATGCCGCCTGGTACGGCGCGGGCATCGGCATCTGCGATCAGGGCTGGCGGACGGTCAGCTGCACGATCAGCGGCGGCACCATCGAAGACAACACCGCCAAAACGGGCCTGGGCAACGCCATCTGGTACGAGGCGGACTTCGAGACGCTCGAACAGATCATGGAGTGGTGCGAGGACGAGGAAGAGGCGCAGGGATACTATTCGCCCGATTCGCTGGCCATCTGCGGCGGCGAGATCCTCGAAAGCGCGGACGGCATCGCGGTCGCCGCGCAAAAGGGACGCAACTTCAGCCTTTCCGGCGATGTGTACGTCACCGGAGCGATCGTGACCGCACCAGACAGACCTATTGTGATCGCGGACGCGCTCAGCGGATCCTATCAGATCGCGCTGGTCGAGCCGGGCGAAGAAGACCTGATCCCCGCGGAGGGCGTCTTCACGAGCGGCCTTGGCGCCAACGGCATCGCCGGCAGCTTCGTCAGCTTCGATCCGGACTACGTCGTCACGACGGCGGAGAGCGGCGAGGCGCAGCTGGTCGAAAAGAGCAGCGTGACGGTCTATGCGGTCACCTTCCAGGATGACGACGGCACCGTGCTCGCCGAACTTGAGATGGCTGAAGGCGAAACGCCGGTCTATCCCGGAAAGGAACCTGCGAAGGAAGGCTTCACCTTCCTCGGCTGGGAGCCCGAA
>JAIKZT010000308.1 GCA_024682015.1 Clostridia bacterium | reverse complement strand
CGCGGACGTGATCGGCGGCTGCGAGGAGACCACCACCGGCATCCTGCGCCTGAAGGCCATGGACCGGGAGGGCACGCTGCGCTTCCCGATGATGCTGGTGAACGACGCCGACTGCAAGCACCTGTTCGACAACCGCTACGGCACCGGCCAGTCCGTGTGGGACGGAATCATGCGCACCACCAACCTGATCGTCGCCGGCAAGCAGGTTGTCGTCTGCGGCTACGGCTGGTGCGGCAAGGGTGTAGCGCTGCGCGCCGCGGGGCTCGGCGCCCGCGTGATCGTTACGGAAGTGGATCCCATCCGTGCCATCGAAGCGCATATGGACGGCTACGAGGTCCTGTCCATGGACGAGGCGGCGGTGCGGGGAGATATCTTCGTTACCGTGACCGGCTGCGACGACGTGATCACGCCGCGGCACTTTGAACGAATGAAAGACGGCGCGATCCTTTCCAACGCCGGCCATTTCGACGTAGAGATCGCCATGGCAAAGCTGAAGAGCATTGCCGTGAGCAGCTTCGAGGCGCGGAAGAACATCACCGGCTATGTGCTCCCCAACGGGAAGACGCTGTACGTCCTGGCGGAAGGACGTCTGGTGAACCTGGCCTCCGGGGACGGCCATCCCGCCGAGATCATGGACATGAGCTTCGCCGTGCAGGCCATGAGCGCCGCGTATCTGGCCGCCCACAGGGACGAACTCCGCCCTGGCGTGATCAACGTGCCGCGGGCCATCGACGAGGCCATCGCCCGGCGGAAGCTGGAGACGCTCGGCATCACCATCGACGAACTGAACGAGGGACAGAAAGAGTACCTGGGGAAGTAAGAACAGCTTCTGCTTTCTGTAAAACGACGCCCGCGCATGAGAGCGCGGACGTCGTTTTTTCGCTGGTTCCGCAGTTTTTGCGTTTCTTGTATTTTGTTTGCAGGAAGCGGAAAAAGAACAACATATTGTGGGAAATGTCGATTTGCATCCTTGACGGAAGCGGCTGAATCCAGTATATTAACAAATGGGAAAGAATACGTTCGGGAGAGAAGCCAGAGGGAATGATCTGCGGCAATTGCTTCAGTGAAATCCGAACTAAGGGTGTCTGCCCCCGCTGCGGTTTTGATATGGCCGCCGCGGAGGCCAGATACCCTTTTGCCCTGAAGGCGGGTTCCATCCTGAACGGCCGCTATATCGTGGGCCGCGTGCTGGGGCAGGGCGGCTTCGGCATCACCTACGTTGCGCAGGACGACAAGACAAAGGCCCTCGTGGCCATCAAGGAATACTATCCGTCTGAGTTCGCCGCGCGTGCCTACGCCAGCTGCGCGGTGGACCCTGTCTCCGGCGACCGGCGGGAGAACTTCGAGTTCGGCCGCCAGAAGTTCCTTGACGAGGCGAAGACCCTCGCCGCGTTCCTGGGCGACGAGCACATCGTACGCATCCACAACTATTTCGAAGAGAACGGCACGGCGTATTTCGCCATGGAATACGTAGATGGCCAGCCGCTGGACAAATACATGAAAACTCACGGCGGCCGGTTGACCCCGCAAGAGGCGGACGCGCTGCTGCTGCCGCTGATGGGCGCGCTGGAAGAAGTGCACGCGAAAGGCATCGTGCACCGGGACATCGCGCCGGACAACATCATCGTGCAGCCGGACGGGACGGCCAAGCTGATCGACTTCGGCGCGGCGCGCTACAGCACGGGCGAGAAGAGCAAGAGCCTGGACATAGTGATCAAGCATGGCTTCGCGCCCAAAGAGCAGTACATGCGCCGCGGCCGGCAGGGACCGTTCACGGACGTGTACGCCATGGCCGCCACATACTACTACGCCATCACGGGCCGCATCCCGCCCGAAGCCATCGAGCGCATGGACGAGGATGAACTGATCCCGCCGGAGAACCTGGGCGTGAGGCTCAGCGACAAGGCGGAAGCCGCGCTGTACAAGGCGCTGGCGGTCTCGGCCCCTGACCGCTTCCAGACCATGGCCGAATTCCGTGAGGCGATGCGCGACCCCGAAGCTGAGCGGCGTGCCCGCGAGGCGGAAGAGCGCCGGAGGGCGGAAGAAGCCGAGAGAGCGCGCCAGGAAGCGGAACGGCGCCGGGCAGAAGAAGAGAGGCGCAGGGCGGAAGCGGAACGGCTAGCCCGCGAGGCGGAGGAGCGCCGGAAAGCGGAAGCAGCCGAAAAGGCCCGCATCGAAGAAGAGCGCCGGGCGGCCAAAGCAGCCGAGCAAGAGCGGAAAGAACGCGAGCGAGCCGAAAAGAAAGCCTCTG
>JAIKZT010000305.1 GCA_024682015.1 Clostridia bacterium | reverse complement strand
AAAAGAAACGCCCTCAGGAAAGAGCGGATAAGCGGGCCGGCTGGAAAAAGAAAAAGGATATGCCCGGCGATGAAACGCCCTCAGAGAGCGGCGAATCCGGCCCGGCTGCAAAGCCGGCGAGAAACGTCATGGACGAACTGTCCAGCGATCAGACGGCGGAGGCGCCCCGGTCCGACCAGGACGCGCTGAACGAGCTTTACAAGATGGGTCTGGAACAGAACTGGGAAAAGAAGGATGAAGGCGGAGACGGCAAGCCGCCCGTCGACTGACGCGAAAGCGGGCGCTGCGAAAAAGGGGGAAAAGATGTGAACAATCAGGATATTCTGCAGATCATCATGATCGGCATACTGCTGCTCTGCGGATATATCTTTCTGTTCCAGATCGTGGCGAAACGAACGGAAAACAAGAGCGCCATTCCCTTTGTCGCCATCGTGCTGCTGCTCATCTACGTCCTCATCGCCGCCCCCGTGGTGTTCATCATCAGCCGGATGGGCAACACCTCCATGATCCTGATGGCGATCCTGCTGCTGTTCGCCTGCGTCGTGCTGTTCGCCGCGCTGTATGGCCTGATTCACAACTTCCGGGAGATCAACAAGGGCGCGCTGGCCCTGCTGCTGGTGTATCTGCTGGCGGTGGCGTACGTCACGATCTTTTCCCGCGATACGGTGCGCACCGGCAGCGCGGGGGGCGTGTACATGTTCCGCTTCGATCTGATCGAGCAGGCCGTCCGCACCCGGTCCCTGGAGCCGGTGAACCATCTGCTGCTGAACGTGGCCATGTTCGTGCCGCTGGGGTTCCTGCTGCCCTTTGTCGATCCGGACCGGCTGGCCAGGTGGTATTTCGCGCTCATGGCGGGGCTGCTGTTCACGACCATCATCGAATTCACGCAGATGATGCTGCGGATCGGCCAGGCGGACGGGACGGACATGGTGACAAACACCCTGGGCGCGGTGCTGGGGTATCTTCTGTACCGCGTGATTCGCCTGATCCGTTCCGGCGAAAACGACGACGAATGAGGTTGAGAGGGGATGAACAGGACCTTACAAAGCCGCGACGATGTGAGAAGCAAGAACATCATGGTGGATCTGATGGCGCTTTTCTGCATCGTCTGCCGCCTGGGCTTTCCCGGCAATCTGGGCAAGATGTTCAGCGAATCCCTCACCCAGCTGCTGGACTACGCTTCCTCCTTTCTCCAGCTGGTCCTCATCTTCCTGGCCAGCAGCGATACCCTGCTGGAGATCAGGCTGCTGGATCTGAAGAAGAAGTACTGGGCGATATACGCCCTGCTGGCGGGCGTATTCGTCGTTTCGCTCCTGGGCGTGAGCAATCGCTCGGCCCTGATCTCCACGTTCTTCCGCTTCACGCTGACCGCCCTCTTCGGCATATGGCTGGCGGATTACTACGATGTGGAACGGCTGATCGACCTGCTGTACGCCGGGTTTCTGGTGTTCATCGGCGCCAATCTGCTGATGCTGACCGTGTTCCGGGGGCAGGGGTACTATTTCGACGAGGAGGGCCGATACCTCTTCCGGGGCATCTTGGAGCGGAAAAACGCCGTGGGCGAGGAGATCGCCCATGGTCTCGCCCTCCAGGCGGCGATGTTCCGCGTGAAGAAAATGAATGGAAAGTCCGTTTCCCGAATCTTTTTCGCGGCGGCTTTCGCGCAGGTTTTCATGCTGATCGCCGCCAAGGCCACGGGCGCGCTGTTTACGGCCGCCATCCCCTTCGTGTATCTGTTCGTGATCGAACGCATGCTGGGGGAGCGGGGCCGCATCCAGTGGGGCGTCCTGTACGCCGTCGTTTCCATCGGATTTCTGTTCATCGCGCTGACGATCCTGCCGGTGTTCGCCCCGTTCCTGGAATCCCTGGGCAAGGACGCCACCCTCTCCAACAGGACGTTCATCTGGGAAGGCGTCATCAGTTTCATGCAGAAGAGCCATACCTTCGTAGGATACGGACTGCTCATGTTCTGGAACGACGCCAAAGCGCTCCGCTCGCTCCAGTTCCAGTATCACCGCAACAGCTGGTTCAGGACCATGAGCTTCGGCTCCCACAACGTGCTGCTGGAGATGTGGCTGGACATCGGCCTTCTGGGCATCGCCATCTACCTGTTCTCCCTGATCTACTGCTTCAATCATCCCAGGCGGATGCGGGAGGCCGAGTACCTGCTGATTTCCGCCGTCATGACGCCGTTCCTCGTGCGGGGCCTCACGGAGAGGTGCTTCTCCAACGCCAACTACACCACCATGTTTCTCTTCATGGTGCTGGCCCTGGGCTGCAACTGGCGGGGGCGCAGAACGCCCGCCGGCCGCCGGGGAGGGCGTAACGCCGCGCTTCATGACGGGGAAACAGACCGGACATTGACCTTACAGGAAGGGAAGAAGCCATGAACAACCCCAGGACCCGGGAAGTCTATCTGGACGCCCTGAAGACCTTCGCCCTGCTGCTGGTGTTCGCCCTGCATACCCAGCGCGGCGTGGAAGTGACCGACCCCTGCCACAACGCCGTGTTCTTCTACGCGGCGCGGTGCGGCATGCCGCTGTTCTTCATGGTGAACGGAAGCCTGATCCTGCGCAAGAAGGAATTCACGTTTCCGTACTATAAGAAAAAGCTGCTGGGCATCCTGCGCGTTTTGTGCATCTGGGGCGCGGTGACGGCGGTCTACAAGCTGGCCGTCGCCCGGGTGGGCTTCTTCAGCGCCCTCAAGGAGGGCGTCAAGGGCGCGCTGGCCTACACGGACGTGGTGAACCTGTGGTTCTTCTATTCCTTCATCCTCATCTACACCCTGCTGCTGGTCGCCTTCCCCTTCATCAGGAAGCATATCTGGAAGGTGACGGCGGGGCTGGGGGCGCTGTGCGCGCTGGTGGACGCGGCCTCCCTCATCTCCATCGCCGGCGGCGGCTTTTTCGTGCAGGCGATGGTCACCCAGCGCCTGCGGCTCTGGACATGGGTGTTCTACTTCTGCCTGGGCTACGCGCTGTCCACGGTGGACCTGGGCCGGATCAAAGCCCCGCTCATCTACGCCGGGGCGGCGGCGCTGACGGCGGCGTGCGTCGCCCTTCAGTACCATGTCTGCTGGAATCTCACCGGGCAGATGGAATCGAATTATATGTATGACAACGCGCTGATCATCCTCTGGTGCGCTTTCGTATTCCTCGCGTTCCGAAAGGGCGGGCGGGTCTCCGCCTTCTTCGCGCGGTTCGTGGGCCCCAGCTTCGGCGCGTTCCTGCTGCATTCGTATTTCATCGACGCCTTTCACCTGCGCTATATCGTGCGCGGGCCCTGGCAGGCGTTTCTTTCCTGGGCGCTGCTGAGCGCCGGCAGCTGGGCTCTTTCCTGGATCGCCGGCAAAATACCCGTCGTCAGAGAGGCTTTCCGGTATTGACACAGTCAGGAGGCTGGTAAGACATGAGGGATTGGAAGGTCACGGCCGTCATCACCACATACAAGAGGAAATGGGCGTCTATCGTCCGGGCCATCGAAAGCGTGCTGAACCAGACCCGGCCCGTCTACGAGCTGCTGCTGGTGGACGACAACAACGCCGACAGCCCCTACAGCGAGGACATCCAGAGGGAAGTGGCCGGCCTGGAGAAGGTCCGCTATGTGCCCATGGTCAAAAACGGCGGCGTGGCCGCGGCCCGGAACAGGGGCATCGCCGAGGCGAAGGGCGATCTGATTGCCTTCCTGGACGACGACGACGAGTGGGCCCCCGAGAAGGTCGCGGTGCAGGTGAGCCTGTTTGAGAAGGATCCCGATCTGGGCATCGCCTTCGTGACCGGGCGGGTCATCAACGAGGACACCGGCGAGGAATACCACAACTGGCAGTATGAGATCTTCAAGGAAAACCCCTCCTACAACGACATGCTGTACACGGATTACGTGGGTTCCGCTTCCGTGCCGATGATCCGGCTGGCGGCGCTTCGGGACGTGGGCGGCTTCATCCGGGAGAATCAGCCCGCCGTGGAGGACTATGAGCTCTGGATCCGCGTCGCCAGAAAATACGCGGTGAAGGGCGTCAAGGATGTGCTGTTCATCAAGCACACCGACTCGAACGAGCACGTGTCCGGCAGCCTGGTGAAGGTGGGCAGAGGCTTTCGCAACATCTACGCGCTGAACCGGCAGGACTATCAGAAGGATCTCCGGGCCCACGTGGCCATCCTGTGGAATATCTGCCGGTGCGGCGTGCGGGGGAAGGACGCCTCGGTAATCCCCTATGTGTTCCGCTGGTTCTTCCTGAAAGTCCTGGCCACCCTGCGGGGCGTGAAAGCATAATCCAACAAAAGAGGCAACAGGCATGGACGCTGCTGGAAAGAACAGAAGCAAATACGTGAAGCTGGCGCGCGCCATCTTTGTGTCGGGCGGCGCGCTGCTGCTGAACGCCCTGATCACCCTCATCCTGGCCCCCCTGATCTCCGAGACGGTGGGCACCGAGGCCTACGGCTTCGTGACGCTGGCGAAAAACGTCGCCTCCTACGCCGTCATCATCACCTCGGCGCTGAACTCCTTCGCAGCCCGGCATATCGTCATCGCCTACCACAAGAACGACAAGCGCGAGGCGAACGTCTTCTTCTCCTCCACGGTGATCGGCGACATGGCGCTGGGAACGGGCCTGTTCCTGATCGCCATCGTCGGGGTTCTGTTCCTGGACAGGCTTCTGCACGTCTCGCCCGCGCTGGTGGGCGATGTGAAGCTTCTTTTCCTGCTGGTGTTTCTGAATTTCTGGCTCACCACCGTGTCCACCGCCTTCAGCGCGGCGGGCCACATCCGGAACAAGCTGGACACCGTGGGCGCCTTCAAGGTGCTCTCCTATGTGTGCGAGGCGGCGGTGCTGATCCTGTGCTACTGGCTGCTGCCGCCCCAGGTGCACTACGTGGGATGGGGCCTGGTGGTCACCGCGCTGGTCATCGCGCTGGGCAACATGTGGCTGTGCCGGCGCTACACCCCTGATCTTCGGCCCCGGCTGCGGGATTTCTCCTGGCAGGCCATCAAACGGCTGGTGGTGGACGGGGTGTGGACGTCGCTCAACTCCCTGGGCGACAACCTGAACCACGGGCTGGACCTGCTTGTGTGCAACCTGATGCTGACCCCCCTGAGCATGGGCCAGCTGGCCTTATCGAAGACCTTCTACTCCGTCTTCGGCGGCATGTTCATCCTCATCAGCTCCTCCTTCGAGCCGCTGTATCTGAAGAGCTACGCCGACGGGGACAAGGAGACCCTGCTGGGGGAATTCAAGCTGGCCATGAAGCTGTCCGGCATGCTGAGCAACATCTTCTTCGCCGGGTTCATCGCCCTGGGCATGGCCTTCTACCGGCTGTGGATCCCGAACGAGGACATCGCCCTGATCTATACCCTGACGATCATCAACAACCTGACCACCGTTCCGGGCGGGCCGATGCAGCCGCTGTACTACATTTACGTGCTCACCCTCAGGAAGAAAATCCCGACGCTGGTGACCATCGCCGGGGGCCTGCTGAACGTGGCGGGCATGTATGTCCTCATCCGGTACACCAGCCTGGGCATCTATGCCGTGGTGTGGACCACCGCGGCCGTCATGGCGATCATCAATTTCGGCACGAACCCGCTGTACATGGCCCACGTGCTGGGCCTGCCCTGGCACACCTTTTACCCGAATATCATCCGAAACGTGATTTCCTGCGGCGTGCTGGTGGCGGCGTTCAAGGGCGTCATGTCGCTGTACACCCCCTCGTCCTGGCTCGGCCTGGCGCTGTCCGTGTGCGCGCTGGCGGTGCTGGGCGCGGGACTGCACCTGCTGGTGGTGTTCCAGAAAGATGATTGGAAACGAGTGATGACCATGCTGAAAAGGAGGCGTGCCGCTTGATCCACGCGGGACAATTCGCCATTCTAAAATCAAAAATCGACCTGCCGGATTTCCGCTCCATGCCCCTGGACGGCGGATGGATCCTGAGCTGGCACAGCAGGCTGTCCGTCTGGCAGAGCAAAGACCGCCGCGCGCTGCTGCTGGGCATCGCCTGGCAGACGGATCCGGACCGGAAATCGCCCGCCGAGGAAATCGAAAAGCTGCTCGCGGCGCGGCCCGAAGGCCCGGCCCGGGAGGAAATCATGTCCATGGAGGAGACCTGGTGCGGACGGTATGTGCTGATCTGCCAGGACACCGTCTTCATGGACGCCACGGGCACGCTTTCTGTCTTCTATTCCCC
>JAIKZT010000282.1 GCA_024682015.1 Clostridia bacterium | reverse complement strand
GCCGATGACCCCGCGGCTCTTTACGTTCGTGAGGATCTTGCGCAGGTCCGACGCGTCGCGCGCGAGGCCCTGCATTTCGCCGAGGCCTTTATAGACCGTATCCAGGCTCTCCCGGACGGCGGAGAAGGAACGCGAGAGGCGCTCGTCCAGCGTATTCTGCAGCTTTTCGTCCACCGTAGACCGGATGCTCTCCATCTGGACCGCGTTTTCCGTGCGAAGCGCGTTCAGGCGGTTCTCCATGGTCTGGCGCAGGTACTCCATGCGCCTGTCCTCGTCCGCAGCCCGTCCTTCCATCTGCCGGGCCATCTCCGAGAACTCCGTCTGCAGCGTCTGATAGATCTCCGAGCGCTGCGCGCTGATGTCGCGCCGCACAGAAGACAGGGAAACAGCCAGCACGACGATCACGATCGCCAGGATCGCGCAGGTACCGATGAGTATGTACGTTGCCGTCATGCCGCCCTTTCTCCTTTCTTAACACTTTATTTTACCACAAACAACAGCACAGGGGACACATCCCTGTGCTGTTTCATGGAAAAGTTCTATGCCTCGTAACGGATTTTTCCATCCACCATCGTGAGGACCGATACGATATCCTTGATGCGGTCCGGTTCGACCGTGAAGATATCCTCGGACAGCACGCAGAGGTCCGCGAAGAATCCTGGCTTCAGCCTCCCCTTGCGGTCTTCCATGAACTGCTGATAGGCGCTTCCGAGCGTAAAGCAGTCCACCGCAGTCTCCACGTCCAGGCATTCCTCGGGATAGTACCCTTCCGGCGGATAGCCTTTCAGATCCTTGCGGGTCACCGCGGAATAGATGACGGCCAGGGCGTTGTAGCCTTCCACGGGGGAATCCGTGCCGAACGACATCGGAATGCCCTTTTCCAGCATCGTCTTGTACGCGTTGGACGTGCGGCCGAAAGCGTCGTCCACGCGGCTGGCCAGCGCGTGCAGGTCGCTGTTCAGGAAGATGGGCTGCACCGCCGCCATGATGTTCAGGTCCGCCAGGCGGTCGATGAGCGGCATGGTCATCAGCTGGCAGTGGTTGACGGTATTGCGGAGCGGATTGCCCGGCGCCGGCTGCACCTGCTCGTAGATGTCCACCAGATCCGTGATGGCCTGGTTGCCGATGCAGTGGCAGATGATCTGCATGCCGTTCTCCTGCGCCAGCTTCGAGAGCGCCAGCAGTTTTTCGTTCGAGTTGACGGACTGGCCGCGGTTGCCCGGGTCATCCGCCCAGTCGCGGTCCAGCAAAGCGCTGCGGGATCCGATCGTGCCGTCCTTGAACAGCTTCAGCGGCCCGCGGCTGAGGTAATCGTCGTAGCAGCCGCATGCGTATTCGCCCGCGATATAAGCCTTCAGATCGTCCAGATCCTCGTAGCAGTTCTGCGTGTGATAGCGCACGAGCAGGCTGTCCTCTTTGCGCATGCGGTGCAGGCAGGCGTACACCTCCTGCGGCGTCTTCGTGATCCCCGCGTCGTTGGCCTGCACGGAGGTGTAGCCGCACTTCAGCAGCTCCTCCATCACCTCGCGAAAGCCCTTTTCGATATCCGCCATGTCCGGCACGGGCACGGCGGGCTTTACGACAGCCTGGGCGTTTTCCGCGAAATTGCCCATAGGCTCTCCGGTCTCATCCCGCCGGATGACCCCGCCATCCACGTCGGGGCTGTCCTTCGTGAACCCCACGACCTCCATGGCCTTGGAATTGCAGACAGTCTCGTGTTCCGCGGCATCCTGCGCCACGATGGGAACCTCCGTGGAGATCCTGTCCAGATCGAAGCGGTTCGGAGGACGCTTTTCGCCGCTCGTGAAGAAATTGACGTTCCACCCCGTGCAGCGCATGCCCCGCTCGGGATGCTCCATCTTTGCCAGAAACGCCTTGCCGCGCTCCACGATCTCGTCGATGGACTCTGCCCCGTACAGGTCGCAGTAACTCTTGAATTCCGCCACCATCAGCGGGTGGCTGTGGTTATTGTTGAACCCCGGAACGACGGTCTTTTTGCCGCAGTCGATGACGCGGTCCGCGCCAGCCTCAAAGGCTTTCGCGTCCTCGTCTGACCCGACGAACTTGATCCATCCGTCCTCCTGGTAGAGCGCCTGCGCGTAGATGCCCTTCTCCACGTAGATCTTCGCGTTTTTCAGTAAAGTCTTCATGAGGCCTCCTTACTGCTTTTCGTGCCAGTCGCGGAAGGCCTTCATGCACTTCTGCGCGGAAGGCGCCCAGCAGTGGCCGCCGCGGGACGTGCACAAAAGATCGCCCGAAAGGCTCCTGCCGATGCGGTCCGCCACGTCCAGTTCCTCGTGGAACGGCAGCACCGGATCCATGCCCAGCAGCGCGTACTGCGCGCAGACGACGGACATGCTGGCCATGTACAGGCCTCTGACGTGGCAGGCCATGCCGTGGCCGCCGGGGATGGGATCGCAGGGCCAGCCGATGGCCGCCATCAGCGCGAACGTCGCCGCGTTTTCGATCTGTTCATCCGTGCCGCCGCGCAGATAAGCCACGCCTGCGGCCGCCATGGCGCTGCAGCAGCCCATCTCGCCCGTGCAGCCCGTCACCTCGCCCGTCGGGGCAGAACGCGTGTAACACAGCGCGCCGACGCCCGCGGAGATGAACAGCGCGTTCAGCAGCTGCTCGTCCGTGTAGCCGTATTCATCCTGCAGGGCGCTCAGCGTGCCGTAGATCAGGCCGCCTCCGCCGCCCATGGGGCCGGGCACGTTCAGGACGCCCTTGAAGCTCGGGAAATTCGCCTCCATGTATTTGATGGACTTGAAGATGGGGCCTTTCACCATGTTATCCTGTTCGCTATCCAGCCAGGCCTGTTCGTGGCGCTGGTCAAACGGCGTGTGCTGCCACTCCAGCCCCTCTTCCTCGTAGGAAGCGTGAGAACGGCGGTACATGGCCGGCTGCACCTTGTCGCGCATATAGGCGACGACCTCCTCGCGGGTCCAGCCGCTGGCCGCCATCTCGTAGTCGATCGCCACGTCCACGAGGCTCTTGCCCTGTTCTTTGGCCAGCCGGCGCCACTCGACCATGGTGTCAAACAGCTGCGGCTTCTTCGCGGAAGTCGTGGGCACGGGGAGAACGGGTTTCATGCAATCGCAGGGAGCAAGCGTCGCTTTCAGTTCGGCGGAAGGTTCCTTCTCCAGTTTGAACCAATGAGCGCATCCTTCGCCCTGCTGAGCCGGGGCGATGCCGTCTTCCAGGCAGGTTCCCCCGGCGCTCACCGCTTCCAGCAGCTGTTCGTGGGAGCGGGAATGGGACGGGTCATACGCCAGCAGCACCCAGGTGTCGCCCTTGCCGGCGAAGCCGTAGCCGTTGACCCAAACGGTCTCGACCATGCCGCCGCCTGTGGAATTCGCGACGAGGCTGGCCTTCTTGCCGCTCTTTCCGGTCAGGATGAATTTGACCGCGTTGATGTGGGAGCTCTCCTTCATGACGCAGAAATCGAACTCGTAGGGAATGCCCGCCGCCTGCAGGCGGGGCTTGATCTCAAAGAAGTCCGGATAGTCCGGCAGATGGCCTGCCGCGCCGTTCAGCATGCCCAGATCCTCGTTCATGAGGCCGAACGTGCCGGTAAACGACCCTTCCGTGTCCAGCTCCACGCGGATGGCTGCCAGTTCCTCGCCCAGCAGAGAGTTGCACAGATAGCCCATGCGGCAGGGAGCCGCCATGTGGGACGACGAACCGGGCTGCATGATGGGGCCAAACGTGTCGTTATAGAATTCGGGATACAATTGAACCATACTCATTGCCTCCTAACTGATGCATAAAGTTTTCATTTCCATTATACGCTGAATCCAAGCATAAAAAAAGAGCCGCCCGCAAAGGGCGGCCGCAGAGACCTTTATTCCTCGGGGATGTCGTATCCCAGGAGCTTCAGGACTTCGTTCGCCGTCTCCTCCGGATCCTGGCCGGTGGAACAGACGACGTATTCCGCGTACTTCTCGTACAGCGGTTTGCGCTCGTTATACAGATCCTCGAACGTCTGCCCCGGTTTGAACACGATGCCGCGGGTCTCCAGGTTCGTGACCCGCCGCTCTATCTCCGGAAACTCCACGTTGAGATAGATGATGTGGCCGATCTCGGACAGGTGCTTCATCGCGTCCGGATAGTAGCAGGCGCTGCCGCCGGGCGAGATGATGTAGTTCTCGTAGTTCAGGCTCGCAAGCACGCGGCCTTCCAGGGACAGGAAATACTCCTTCCCTTCCGTGTCCAGGATCTCCTGCAGCGGCCGGCCTTCCGACTCGATGATGATCTTGTCGCCGTCCGCCTGCAGCAGGTCCAGCTTGTCCGCGAGGATGCGGCCGACCGTGGTCTTGCCGCTGCCGGGCATGCCGATCAGTATGATGTTCGTTCTCTTGTCTTCGTTCATGGGTCTGTCTGTAAAGCAAGCAAGCCCCAAACGCCGGAAAAGGCGCTTGGGGCCGATGATCTGAGAAACTTGGCGTTTTGCTTACGCTTCTTCAGCAGGCTGTGCCTCTTCCTTGGCGGGTTCTGCGGCCTTAGTGGCCTCCGCTGTGGGGAGGGGCAGTGTAGCCTTAATAGACAGGGAGATTCTTCTCTTCTCCTTGTCGATCTCCAGGATCTTCGCCTGGATCTCCTGACCGATCTGCAGTTCGTCGGAGATCTTGCCCACTCTCTTGTGAGCGACTTCAGAGATGTGTACCAAACCGTCGAGGCCGGGCGCCAGTTCGACGAAGGCGCCGTATTCCTTGATCTGCGCTACCTTGCCGGTAACGACGTCCCCTTCGTGGTAGTTCTCGTCGATGACGGACCAGGGTTCGGGAGCGTTCTGCTTGAGACCCAGAGAGATCTTGCCCTTTTCGGGGTTCATGCTCAGGATCTTGACGTTGATGATCTGGCCGATGGACAGAGCTTCCTGCGGATGGCGGAGCTTGCCCCAGCTGATCTCGGAAATGTGGAGCAGGCCGTCGATGCCGCCGATGTCCACGAATGCGCCGTAATCGGTGAACCGCATGACCTTGCCTTCGACGACGTCGCCGACGTTGAGGGTCTCCCAGATCTCCGCGATCTTCTTATGCTTCTCTTCCGTGAGGAAAGCCTTGTGGGAGAAGACGGCCTTGTTTCTGCGCTGATCCACTCTCGTGACCTTGACAGGCAGAGTCTTTCCGATGAACTCTTCGGCGTTCTCCACGTAGTGATCCGCCAGCTGAGACATGGGAATGAAGCCGGAAACTTCCTTGTAGGCTGCGATGACGCCGCCCTTGACTTCCTTCAGAACGGTAACATTTACAACTTCCTTGCTCTCCAGCGCGGCGTTGATCTCTTCCCAGTTTTCTCCGGACTGGAGCTTCTTCTTGGACAGGAGGATGTTGCCATCGCCATCGTCTGTCTTGATGACTTTAGCCTGCACTTCGTCGCCTTCCTTAAATGCCGCAGTCAGTTCCTGATCGTCTTCCAGCGTGACTTCTTCCTTGGGGAGCATGCCGTCTTTCTTGCAGCCCAGGTTGACAACCACGTAGTCTTTTGTGACCTGAACAACAGTTCCCGTAACCACTTCGCCTCTCCCGGGAAGCTTGAGAGACTTTTCGATCTCGTCCATGAAAGCGGACATGTCGTTCATTTCTGTGTTCTGGTCGTTTGTGAGTACTTCACTCATGTTAGCAATAACCTCCAAAATTATTAGTTGCGGTGCGGATGCACTCGCTGCAACGCCTATTTTATTATACTTTTTCAACTCTTGCAATGGTAGATCGTCGATTTTTTCAACAAAAAATGTAACGGGGCATTTTTCGCGGCAGATCGACTCGAGTTTTCGGGAGTTGGAGCTGTTTCTGTCCCCGATCACGACCATGCAGTCGCTCTTTTCCGCCAGCGACGAAGCTGCCTCCTGACGCAGCTTCGTCGCGCTGCAAATGGTGTTCTCCGCCTTCAGATCCGAGCAGACGGACCGCAGCGCCTCGCAGCACGCTTCGTATTTTTCCCGGGTAATCGTCGTCTGCGCCAGCGCTGTTACGGGAACGTCCTTCAGCTGTTCCGCGAGCGCCAGGCATGCGGCGGGGTCATCCGCGGCGCCCAGTGGCCTGCTCGTGGACCCGAGGATGCCGATGACCTCCGGATGAGCCGGATCTCCGATGACGAAGACGCCGCGCCCCGCTTCTCCCGCCTGCTTGGCAAGCTCGTGGATGCGCCGAACGTTGGGACAGGTGGCGTCGCAGATATCCACCTGCTTCGCAAGGGCTTTTTCGTACGTGCCGTTTGGCTCGCCGTGAGCCCTGATCAGCAGTACGCTGCCCGCCTCCGCCTCCTCGACGCAGCTGATCGTGAGGAGCCCCTGCTTTTCCAGTTCGTCCGTCACGATCCTGTTGTGGATGAGCGAGCCGAGGCAGTACACCTTCCGGCCGGTCTTTTGCGCATCTTCAAGCAGGCTATAGGCGGTATCCACCGCTCTTTTGACGCCGAAGCAAAAGCCTGCATGTTCGGCTATCGTTACCGTATGCTTCACGATTTTTCGTTTCCTTTCCTTCTATCCATCATTGTACCGCAATTATTTTGAAAATGTCCCAAAACAATTCAAAAAATTGTTGACAAATCCGTAAAGTACGATATGATTATTCCGACTCTATTCTACTACAGAACCGCTAAGGAGAAAAAGCCATGGAAGACAAGACATTAATTTGTCAGGATTGCGGAAAGGAATTCATCTTCACCGTTGGAGAGCAGGAATTCTATAAAGCAAAAGGTTTCGACAACGAACCCAAGAGATGCAAGGAATGCAGAGAAAAGCGCAAGGCTGCCAGAAGAGCCAAGGAAGAAGCCGCTGCAGAATAAATTCGAAAGTTCAATAGCCTAGACCTGAAGAGCCGGATGTTCTCCGGCTCTTTTCTGTTGCGTATTGTGCGGGTCAGTTCCCGCCGCGGCAGTACGCGCAGGGCGTATACCCTTCGCTTTCCGCTTCGCTCAGGGGCATGCTCACGTAATACTTCGTGATGGACGCGCATTCCTTGCGGTGGTACACCGATGACCCGTCCGAAAACAGAAAGACGATGCTGCCGAAGGACAGTTTTTCCGGATGACAGATCTTGCAGGGGCGATACCGGCGCTTCAGCGAGGCCGTCAGGATCTCCTCCACGCTCCCCTGCCGCAGGATGCGGCATCCCGCCGCGTGATACCGCTCTCCATAATGCGGAAAGACGTAGACTCTTTCATCGGAAGCGTCCGCCTGGTGGGATTCTCCCCGCCACGGCCGAAACAGAACGCTGCGCTGCGGGCCCGGCCAAAAGGGATCGAGCAGTGGCAGGCGAATCCTTTCCTCCGCATGAACGCTCGCGCGCACGAGCCCGTCCACCCGGCGCCCGCTGCGCAAAGATGCCTCCTGATCCGTCAGAAACAGGCTTGTCCTGGCCTTCGGATCCCGGGAACCGCCAGATGCCGCGTCCGCTGCCTTCCAACTGAACAGCGCCCACTCGCCGCCGGACAGCAATAGTCTTCCCGCGTCATCCTCCGCAAGAGGCCTGCCGATCTGAATGGCAATGCCGGCGCGGGTCACCGTTTCCGCAGCCATCGCAGCTCCATAAGCCAGGCTCTCCTCGTAAGCGGTCTGGCGCACCAGCCCGAGCAGCAGCGCGAGCGCCACGCAGAAAACAGGGATGCACAGCGCCGCGTCCACGATCACAGAGCCGTCCGTTTCCTTCAGTTTTTTCCTAAAGATAGCCGTGAACCTGTTCCACCACCCCATGGCGCTGCTCCTTTCCGCCTATGGGCGCGTGCGAGCGCTTGACGAACTCCGCCCGCAGGGAAAACCCGTAGCAGGAATCCCGGAACGA
>JAIKZT010000265.1 GCA_024682015.1 Clostridia bacterium | reverse complement strand
TACTACAACAGGATGTACCCTGACAAGGCCATCACGCTCAGCAGGACGCTGAATGAAGACGAGGCGCTGGAAGGCGCGGACTACGTGGTGGTAGCCATCTCCCACGGCGGCCTGGACGCGGAACTGGAGGACCACTACATCGCGCGCAGGCACGGCTTTTACAACGTCAAGGGCAGCGAATCCGGCATCGCAGGCGCGAGCCGTACGGTCAGGCACGTGCCGGAGTTCATCCGCATCGCGAAGAAAATGAAGCGCCTGTGCCCCAAGGCCAGGATGCTCAACGTGACCAATCCCCTGACGGCGCTCACCCGCTGCGTGCAGAAATACGCGGATGTGGAGGCAGTGGGCTTCTGCCACGGCATCAGGAACCATCTGGAGATCCTTCTGCCGTACTTTGGAGCCGAAAGCTTCGACGGCGTGAGCTTTTCCGTGTCCGGCGTCGACCACTGCTCCTTCCTGACGGATGTGAAATTCCGCGGCATGGACGCGTTTCAGATCATGCGCGACAAAAAGATGATCGAAGCCGCGTGGGCAGGCAAGAGCGACATCACCTTCGACGATCCCTTCGCGGGGCGCGAGAACGAGCGCATCCGCTTTATCGTCTGGGACATGCTGGGCTGCATGCCGGGCCTGAGCGACGAGCACTGCGCGGAGTTCTACTATCAGACCACGGGAACGCAGGCGAACCGGGACCTTTTCGGGATGCATTACGACCGCATCGAGGACAGGACGACATCGGTGGAACGCTTGCGCGACGACATCGTCAAGCCGCTGGAATCCGGCGTCATGCCCCCCTTCCGCGTCAGCCAGGAGCGGCCCGACAGGGTGATCGAGGCGCTGGAAGGCGGACGCGAATTCTACGATGTGATGAATTACAGGAACTATGGACAGGTTCGCGAGCTGCCCATGGATACCGTGGTCGAGACCTTTGTGACTTTTGACGCCACCGGCATCCACCCGGCCATCGCCAACCCGCTGCCCAAGGCGGCGCTTTTGGTGGTGCAGGCGACCGCGACGCGCGAAGAAATGTTCATGGAAGCCGCCGCGGAGTGGGACGAAGCCAAGCTCGTGGCCGCGCTGTGTCAGGATCCGCTGGTGCAGGATTTTACGCGCATACGCGATGTCGCCCATGAGATCATGAGCTATAACGCGCAGTTCGTGCGCGCGGAATAAAGCGACGGCGAAACACGTCATTACGGAGGTCAGACCCGATGAGCAATGGGTTCAAGGCGGGGTTTGCCCGCGTCAACATCACGCCCCCGATGGGCATCCCCATCGCCGGCTACTATCAGCTGAGGCTGGCCGAAAGGGTACTGGACGAACTGGAGGCGAACGTCATTGCCGTTTCGGACGGGAAGGAAACGCTGCTTTTGCTGAGCGTGGACCTGATCGAGATGCCTTCCGCGTTCTGCGAGCCGGCCTGTGCGAGGATATCCGCTGTCACGGGAGTGGCGAGGGACCACATCTTCCTGTCCTGTACGCACACGCATACCGGCCCCAAGCTGGACGGGGAAGAGGAGCCGGAGCTGAGGGCGGAGTATTTCCGCTTCCTTACCCGGCGCCTTGCCGACGCGTGCCGCTTCGCGCTGAACGACCTGAAGCCCGCCCGGATGGGCCAGGGCACCGCGCGGGCGCCGCGCATCGCCTTCATACGGCGATACCGGATGAAGGACGGCACGATCCAAACCAACCCCGGCGTTGGCAACCCGGAGGTGCTTGAGGCGCTGGGCGAAGCGGACGACAGCGTGGGCGTGCTCCGCTTTGACCGGGAAGGCGGTCCCGCCATCGTGCTTGCGCACTTCGCGGACCATCCGGATACCATCGGCGGCTGCGTGATTTCGGCGGACTGGCCGGGGTTCGCCCGCCGCACGGTGGAAAAGGCGCTGGACGATACGGTGTGTGTGCTGTTCAACGGGGCGCAGGGAGATGTGAACCACGTGAACGTCTTCCCACGCGGGGGCGACCTCAACGATCTTTCGTTGGATTTCGACGACGTGATGCGCGGCTACGGTCACGCGCGACACATGGGCAGAACGGTCGCGGGCGCGGTGATGCAGGTGTACGACAAGGTGCGCTACGTGGATGCTCCGGCCGTCAGGGCGGCGCAGCGGGTGATACGCTGGCCGTCCAATATGCCCGAGCCCGGGCAGCTCCCCCGGGCGCGGCTGTACGCCGGGCTACACGCGGAGGGCAGGGATGATGAAATCCCGTACAAGGGCATGATGCTCACCACGGTCGTCGCGGAAGCGGAGCGCATGCTGCTGCTGGAAAACGGTCCAGAGGACTTTGAACTGAGGCTGAGTGTGGCGGCGATCGGGGACGCGGCGCTGGCAGGGATCCCGGGCGAACCTTTCTCGCAGACCGGCGCCGCGATCGCCATGGCCGAAGGCTGGGAAAAAGTGCTGCCCTGCTGCTGCACGAACGGGTATGAAAACTACTTTCCCCTGGAGAGCGACTACCGGGAAGGCGGGTATGAGGCGCGCAGCTGTCTGTTCCGGGAGGGCGTCGCGGAAGCGATCGAACAAAACCTCCTTGAAATGCTGGGCAAGATGAGGGAAGAACGTATGGCAAAATATTAGGGAATCTCTGATTAATACGCGGCGCATCCAGCTATGTCTTTGTCGCCATCTTCTTCTTGCAAATTCTTTGATTTACATCCAGTAAACCTTCAGAATTTGCAATCGAATCCGGCAAAAATCCATTGGCCAGCTGATCACCTCATTTATTCAGCGCTTCCTTAAAACAGGATAGCTTCAGGAACAACTTAGTGACCCACAGGGGGCAGCTTGATTGCGCACTTACAAGCAAC
>JAIKZT010000258.1 GCA_024682015.1 Clostridia bacterium | reverse complement strand
AGTTTACCGTCTTTACGGAATCCAGGTTGTTGAACGCCAGTACGCCGGCCATGACTACAGCCATGTCCCCTCTGGGGATCGGGTTGTTCATGGATGTGTACGCGATCTCGCCTTCGTTGATGATTCCGTTGTCCACTGCTCCGTAGTAGTAAGGAGCGAACCAGTCATTCAAACCTCTCGTGTTGGATGATTTCGTTCCGCGCATCGCCATGACCAGGAACTCTGCGTAAGTGACCTTGTTCTGAGGTCTGAAGGTTCCGTCGGGGTAGCCGGATACGATGCCCTTTTCTGCCGCCTTTGAGACGTAACTGTAAAACCAGTCGCTCGTCTTCACGTCGCTGAAGGACGCTCCTGCGAATACTGAGAACGCGCTCAGCATCAGAACCGCGATCAGGACCAGTGATGTGATCATATTTCTTGTCTTCATTTTATTTTCACTCCGTGGGTATAAATTTAACTAAAACTTCACTTGCATTTATATTGTATCACAGGTTTTCCGTTTTGTCAAATCCTTTCGCTTCCATAGGGCTGAAAAACGGCATTTTCGTGCCATTTTGTCAGTTTTCCTCACTGAAACTCTCCGGCATGACGTCGTTCATGACACCCTTGTACCATTCGTAGTTGTACGGCATCATGTCTTCGTCTTTCTCCGCCACGTCGTCCCAGCTCATGCCCCATGGCCTTAAGTAGATCGCGTAGTCGAAGCTGCCGTTGCCATCTTCACACGAACCCATGATCTCGATCATGTTTTCATATTCCACGACTGTGGAGTGAGCGGGATCCACTTCCCACTCTCCTCTTTCGATCTCATTTGTGAAGAACCATCCGCCTGTGCTTACAAGTTTTCCGATCTCGCTCGTGCCGGGAACGAACTGCACGTCGACGTTTGCGACGGGATCGTCTATGCTTCCGGTCTCATCCCAGAGGTAAACGTATCCGGCGTTGTCGCTTTCGCTGTCCATGTAGATGGCGCCGCAGACATCCCAGTAATTGCCGTTGATCTCTTCGTAGTCGCCTGTCGCATTACCCATGACCCACCAGCCGTACCATTCTCTGTCCCAGAACTCGGGAATAAATCCGCCGGAGCTGCCGCTGAACGATTCTCCGCCTTCCTTGGGACAGGTGAACACATAGTACTCGCCTTCAGGACCTGCGTAATTCACTTCGATCACCGAGTCTTTGATGCTCCAGCTTACGTCCGGGGCGTCGTCACCATCGAGCGAACCCCAGTCTCCCAGAAGAGACCATTCGTATGTGCCGATATCTTCGCCGTTAAACATTATGCTGGCGGTTTTGTCAGCTGTGAACACCATGAACAGCGCATTCGGATCCATGTCGATCTCGCCGCCTAAGATGTCTGAGACTTCTGTGGACTGCCAGCATCCGAGCATGAACTTTTCCGCTGCCGGCAGATAATTTTCCGGTTTTGCCGCGTCGGTGCCTTCTTTGGCAAACGTGACCTTAAGACCGGAACCGCCGATATCGTCTATCACGAAGATATCCTCGCCAAGCGTTCCTTTAAGCTCTTCGCCATCCAGCTTTATCGTCACCGTCTCGTCATCATTCGACCAGGACATCTTCCATTCCTTACCGTCGATGACTGCAGTTCCTTTTCCGCCTGATTGCAGTTCCATGTCGAAACCTTCCAGATCTTCTCCCAGAAGCGTTACGCCCATGGCCTCGCCCGCAACGGCGGTGTATTTTCCCTGAAGCTGTGCATCGGCTCTTGCGCCCTGCGTGCATGCGGCAAGGCCTATCGCCATCGCGAGCACCATGAGAAGAGCCGTCATCTTCTTTGCTTTTTTCGTCATATCAATTACCTTTCTACCAGCCGTCATCCTGGTCATCACGGATATTCAGACATTCGTGGATTATAGCACACGTTGCGTCGTGCGCGTTCATGACTTGCCTATGTGTCCTTTTCCCGTGCTCTTTCACATCCACAAACTGAGGCGGCGCTTTGAAGTGCGGCAGCAGGTCGTCTTCCTGCTTATGCCCCACCATCGCGGTCCCCACCGGTACGTATACAGCTGCAAAATACGGGTAATCAAACATGTCGCTTCTGAAGAGTCTGTTGTATTCACCCGCCATCTTCACGCACAAGTCATGAAGGCTTTTGTCGTACGCCAGTTTATCGAACGCCGACTCTTCTATCGTGTAGTCCGATCTTTCGTGACGCCTTTCTTCGAAAAAGACGCACGGCGGCCTGTAGCCGTTCACGACCGCTATGAAATCCTCGGCTTTATCCACCCAGATCACCGGCGCGTGCGGCAGAAGCCTGCAGTCGACGATCTGAATGTCTTCGCTCAGATC
>JAIKZT010000205.1 GCA_024682015.1 Clostridia bacterium | reverse complement strand
TAAGCGCGGGATGCGCCATCGGCATCGGCAACGTCTGGAAGTTCCCGTACGTAACGGGCGCCAACGGCGGCGGCATCTTCGTGCTGTTCTATCTGCTGTTCCTGGTCATCATGGGCATTCCCGTCATGACGATGGAACTCGCGGTCGGCCGCGGCAGCCGCCAGAGCATGATCAAAGCGTATCAGACGCTGGAAAAGCCCGGCGCCAAGTGGCACATCCACGGCTGGCTGTGCATGCTGGGCAACTACCTGCTGATGATGTACTACACCACCGTCTCCGGCTGGATGTTCTGCTACTTCTGGAAGTTCCTCACCGGCGGGTTCACCTCGGGGATGACCGCGGACGAAGTCAGCGGCGTGTTCGGCGGCATGCTCGGCGATCCCAAGCTGATGGCGATCTGGATGACGATCAACGTCGTCCTCGGCTTCGCGGTCTGCGCGGGCGGCATCCAGAACGGCGTGGAGCGGGTCACGAAAGTCATGATGAGCGCGCTGCTCGTCCTGATGGTCGTGCTCGGCATTCACAGCTTAACGCTCTCCGGCGCGGGTGAAGGCATGCGCTTCTACCTGCTGCCCAGCATGGAGCGCGCGAGCGCCATGGGTCTTGGCAAGGTCGCCACGGCGGCCATGAACCAGGCGTTCTTCACGCTCTCCCTGGGCATCGGCTCCATGGAAATCTTCGGGTCATACATGTCGAAAGAGAACTCTCTGCCCGGCGAAGCCGTGCGCATCTGCGCGCTCGACACCTTCGTCGCGATCATGGCGGGCATCATCATCTTCCCGGCGTGCTTCT
This sequence comes from Clostridia bacterium, assembly GCA_024682015.1. Lineage (GTDB taxonomy): Bacteria > Bacillota > Clostridia > Peptostreptococcales > Anaerovoracaceae > RUG11894. The sequence goes on along the minus strand of JAIKZT010000205.1, from coordinate 12,706 downwards.
CGTTCGGCGTGGAGACCGGCGCGGGCCCGGGGCTCATCTTCGTGACCCTGCCCAACATCTTCGTGAACATGGCCGGCGGCCGCATCTGGGGTACGCTGTTCTTCCTGTTCATGTGCTTCGCGAGCTTTTCGACCGTCATCGCGGTGTTCGAGAATATCGCGGCGTTCTCCATCGACACGTTCGGCATGAGCCGCAAAAAGTCCGTCATCATGAACGGCATCCTCGTGTGGATCCTGTCCATCCCCTGCGTGCTCGGCTACAACGTCTGGAGCAACATCCACCTGATCCGCGGCGGCGACATCCTCGACAGCGAGGACTTTATCGTGTCGAATCTGCTGCTGCCCATCGGTTCCCTGTGCTTCCTGCTGTTCTGCGTAACGAAATGGGGCTGGGGCTTCGACAACTACATGAAGGAAGTGAACGACGGCAGAGGCCTGAAGTTCTCAAAGGGCCTGAAGTTCTACTTCCAGATCATCCTGCCGATCCTGATCCTCTTCCTGGTGTGGCAGGGACTGAAGTAAAGAGCGCTTCTTTGGGCGGGTCTGCGATGACCCGCCCGCTTTTTTATGATACAATGAAGGCAGGTTTAAGGAGGCATGCTTATGGAAGATTATCTTGGAAAAAACACCGGCAAACTGGGCTTTGGCCTGATGCGCCTTCCCAAAAACGGCGAGGAATTCGATCTGCCGCAGATCTGCGAGATGGTCGACAAGTTCCTGGAGGCCGGCTTTACGTATTTCGATACCGCCTGGGCCTATAAGGGCAGCGAGGAGACGACGCGCAAGGCTTTGGTAGAGCGTCACCCCCGGGACAGTTACACGCTGGCCACGAAATTGCCCGCCCGGCAGACCTGCCAGACGCGCGAGGAGGCTCTCGCGCCGTTCTACGAGTCGCTGGAGCGCACGGGCGCGGGCTATTTCGACTACTTCCTGCTGCACAATCTCGGCGAGCAGCGGACCGCGTTCTTCGAGAAGTTCGATGTCTGGAATTTCGCGTTGCAGAAGAAGGAGGAGGGGCTGATCCGCCACCTCGGGTTCTCCTTCCACGACACCGCGGATAAGCTGGAGGCGATCCTGCAGGCTCATCCAGAGGCGGAGTTCGTGCAGCTGCAGATCAACTACGCGGATTGGGAGAGCCCCCGCATCCAGTCGCGCAAATGCTACGAAGTGTGCCGCAAGTACAACAAGCCCGTCGTGATCATGGAGCCCGTGAAGGGCGGCCTGCTGGCAAACCCGCCGGCGGCTGTGGCCGACATCCTGAAGGCCGCTGAGCCGGACAGCTCGCTGGCGTCCTGGGGCGTGCGCTTTGCGGCGGATCTGCCGGGGCTGATCACCGTGCTGTCGGGCATGAGCACGCTGCAGCAGGTGGAGGACAACGTGTCCTTTATGAAGGAATTCAGAGGGCTCACCGAAGCGCAGAAGGAGACGCTGGCGAAGGCGCGCGAGGCCATGGCGGCCATCCCCATCATCCCGTGCACGACCTGCAACTACTGCGCGGACGTCTGCCCGATGAACATCGGCATCTCTGGCACTTTCAACGCTTACAACACGCTGACGGTCTACGGGAGCATGAAGAACGCGCAGGGCGACCTGGACTTCCAGGTAAAGGGCAAAGGCAAGGCGATGGCCACCGAGTGCATCCAGTGCGGCGCGTGCATGGAAGTCTGCCCGCAGCACATCGAGATCCCGGCCCGCCTGCAGGAAGCCTGCAAGGCGCTGGCTATCGAATAAACTGGGACAAGGAACTGTCCCCATGTCTCACAGGAGGAGAGTATGGACAAGTATGTTTGCGGCGCGTGCGGCTACGTCTACGACCCCGAGCAGGGGGATCCGAAGAACAAGGTCGAGCCGGGCACGCCTTTTGAGGAGATCAAGGGGATCTACATGTGCCCCATCTGCGGCCTGGGCAAGGCCGTGTTCAAGAAAGTCGAGGAATAGGCCATGAGAAGAAAAGACAGAGAGGTCACGGATTTCGACCGGATCGTGAGCATCATCGACGAGTGCCCGATCATCCATCTGGCGCTGGCGGACGAGCCGTATCCCTACGTGGTAACGGTCAACTTCGCCTACGAAGTGAAGGACGGCCAGGTGTATTTCTACATCCATGGCGCCAAAGCCGGCCGCAAGTACACGCTGATGCAGAAGAACCGGAAGTGCGGATTCTTCATGGAGGTCAACGAGGGCATCAAGACCATGCCCGAAAAGAAGGACTGCACGACCATCTACCGCAGCGTCGCCGGCAACGCCGAGATCGAGTTCCTGGAAGGGGACGACGCGTTCGAAGCCGCGAAACGGTGTATGGGCCGCTATCCGGAAACAAAGGATGCGCCCTACAACCTCGCGAGCGTTCCCCACACCTGCTTCGCCCGCCTGAAGGTCGTCGAACTGAACGGCAAGGCGAATCCCGGCAAGCCCGACATTCTGGAATAGCGGCGAAATCCCGCATTTTTCAGCCTGACCCGCACAGATTTTTCTTGTCTGTGCGGGTCACTTATTGTATGATTAATTGTGGTGCGTCGTACGCACCTGTAAATTATTGTTTTTTGCAGAAAGGAAAAAGCAAATGACAGAACTCAGACTTATTTTCAAGGATCCGGCTGCATACGCGGATAGCCCGGTGGAAGTGTGCGGCTGGATACGCAACAACCGCAACTCCAACGCTTTCGGGTTTATCGAGCTGAACGACGGAACCTTCTTCAAGTCTGTTCAGATCGTATACGAAAAGGAGTTCCTCAGCAACTTCGACGAAGTGGCGAAACTGCCGCTGGCCACGGCCCTCGTGGTCAAGGGCAAGCTCGTGCTTACGCCGGATGCCAAGCAGCCGTTTGAGATCAAGGCGATGGAGATCACCGTCGAGGCGCCGTCCGATGCGGATTACCCCATCCAGAACAAGCGCCACAGCCTCGAATTCCTGCGCACGCAGGCTCACCTGCGTCCGAGAACGAACCTGTTCTCCGCCGTGTTCCGCGTCCGCAGCGTCGCGGCCTACGCCATCCACACGTTCTTCCAGGAGAAGGGCTACGTCTACGCGCACCCGCCCATCATCACCGCGAGCGACGCCGAAGGCGCCGGCGAGATGTTCCGGGTGACCACGCTGGATCTCGACAACGTCCCCAAGAACGAGGACGGCACCGCGGATTACACGCAGGACTTCTTCGGCAAGTCCGCGAACCTGACGGTCTCCGGACAGCTCGAGGCCGAGATCTTTGCGCTGGCGTTTAAGAACGTCTACACGTTCGGTCCCACGTTCCGGGCCGAGAACTCCAACACCGCCCGCCACGCGTCCGAATTCTGGATGATCGAGCCGGAAGTGGCCTTCATGGAGCTGCCGGGGCTGATGGACCTCATCGAGGAGATGGTCAAGTACATCATCACGTTCGTGCTGGAGCGCTGCCCCGAGGAGATGCAGTTCTTCAACAGCTTCGTGGATAAGGGCCTGCTGGCGCGCCTCGACAACGTCGTGAACAGCGACTTTGTGCGGCTCACCTATACCGAAGGCGTCGAACTGCTCGAAAAGGCCGTCGCAAGCGGCAGAAAGTTCGACTACGCCGTTACCGGCTGGGGCATGGATCTGCAGTCCGAGCACGAGCGCTACCTTACGGAGGAAGTGTTCAAGAAGCCCGTCTTCCTGATCAACTATCCGTCCGCCATCAAGGCGTTCTACATGCGCGAGAACGAGGACGGCAAGACCGTCGCGGCCTGTGACCTGCTCGTTCCCGGCGTCGGCGAGATCGTCGGCGGCTCCCAGAGAGAGGAACGCTACGATGTGCTGCTCGACAAGATCCGCCGCAACGGCATGGACGAGGAGACGTACTGGTGGTACCTGGAGCTGCGCAAATATGGCGGGGTCAAGCACTCCGGCTACGGCCTGGGCTTCGAGCGCATGATCATGTACCTCACGGGCGTATCCAACATCCGCGACGTGCTGCCGTTCCCGAGAACGCCGCGCACGGCGGATTTCTAAGCCTCGCGCCGAAAAACTTGCGCACAAAGGCGCGATCTATGATAAAATAAATTGTTGCGTTAATAATTGTTCACTATTTTTTAGGAGGATGTTCGAAATATGAAAGGCTACAACACCAGCAATATCAGAAACGTCGCCCTTCTCGGCCATGGCGGCACAGGCAAGACTACGTTCCTGGAGGCCGCGCTGAAGGAGACCGGCGTCATCAGCAGAATGGGTAAAGTCGAAGACGGCAACACCGTTTCCGACTTCGACAAGATGGAGATCGAAAAGGGATATTCCATCTCCCTGTCCATCGTACCCGTCGAGTACAACAAGACGAAGATCAACTTCCTCGATACGCCGGGCGTTTTCGATTTCGTTGGCGAAGTCAATTCCGCGGTAAAGGCTGCTGAAGCTGCCGCCATCTTCGTGGACGCATCCTCCGGCATCCAGGTCGGTACGGAAAAGGCTTGGGCTACCTGCCAGAAGTTCAACGTGCCCAGATTCTTCGTCATCAACAAGATCGACAAGGAAAACGTCAACCTGGACGCGGTTATCGATGCCCTGAAGGGCAAGTTCGGCACTTCCGTCGTTACGCTTGACGACAAGGACGCGCTGACCGAAGCCATCGCCGAGACCGACGAGGCGCTCATGGAGAAGTTCTTCGAAGGCGAAGAGTTCACGGATGAAGAATTCAACACCGGCCTGATGGCAGGCATCGCCGGCGGCGACATCTGCCCGATCATGACCTGCTCCGCCCTCAAGGACGAAGGCGTCAAGGACATTCTGGACAACATCCTGAAGTACATCCCCGCTCCCGGCGGCAAAGTCGAGACTGAGGAAGGCGAACTCGCCTACGGCGACGGCCCGGCCTGCGCTTATGTCTTCAAGACCATCGCGGACCCGTTCCTCGGCAAGATCTCCCTGGCTAAGGTCATCCGCGGCAAGCTGACCCCGGCCATGATGATCTACAACCCCTCCGCGGAGAAGGAAGAGAAGCTCGGCTCCATGTTCTTCCTGCGCGGCAAGACCCAGGGCGAAGCGCCCGAAGTCAAGCCCGGCGACATCGTCGCGCTCGGCAAGCTGCAGGTCACGAAGACCGGCGATACGCTGTGCGACAAGGCCAACCAGGTGAAGCTGGCCGGAGTCGAGTATCCGCAGCCCACGCTGTTCACTGCCATCGAGCCCAAGGCCAAGGGTGACGATGCCAAGGTCGCGGCCGGCATCGCGAAGATGAAGGAAGAAGATCCCTCGTTCAGCTTCGAGAGAAACGTCGAGACCCGTCAGTCCCTGCTGGGCACCCAGGGCGATCTGCAGACCGGCATCCTGCTGGCCAAGCTGAAGGATCGCTACGGCGCCGGCGTCGAGGTCGTTCCCCAGAAGGTCGCTTACAGAGAGACCATCAAGGGCACGTCCGACGTTCAGGGCAAGCACAAGAAGCAGACCGGCGGCAGCGGCCAGTACGGCGACTGCTACATCCGCTTCAGCCCGTCCACCGAAGAGTTCGAATTCGCGGATGAGACCGTCGGCGGCTGCGTACCCAAGCAGTTCATTCCCGCGGTCGAAAAGGGCCTGCGCGAATGCATGGAGAAGGGACCCCTCGCAGGCTGCAAGTGCCAGAACATCAAGGCCGTCCTGTACTACGGTTCCTACCACGCCGTCGACTCCGACGAAATGTCCTTCAAGATCGCCGCTTCTCTGGCGTTCAAGAAGGGTATCGTCGAAGCCAAGCCCTGCCTGCTCGAGCCCATCATGAAGCTGGACATCCTCGTTCCCGAGGATTACGTGGGCGCCGTCATGGGCGACCTGCCCACCCGCCGCGGCATCGTGCTCGGCATGGAGCCCCAGGTCGGACAGACGCTGCTGCACGCCGAAGCCCCGCAGGCCGAGCTGTTCAGCTACGCGAACGATCTGCGCGCCATGACGCAGGCCCGCGGCACCTTCACGCTGGCGTTTGACCGCTACGAGGAAGTCCCCGGCCAGCTGGCTCAGAAGATCATCGAAGCCCACAAGGCAGAGGAAGAAAACAAGTAATTGCACGTCTAGACGACACGCAAACACCCGGCCCGCGCTGCAAAGCGCGGGCTTTTGTGATAAAATGATGTAAATCCCTGATCACTTCGCAAGAAACGAGCCCCTTCATGCAAACTTCCCGCCACACCATGGATATGACGGACGGCCCCATCGGCCGCCAGCTCATCGCCTTCGCCATCCCGGTCTTTCTGGGCGAGCTGTTTCAGCTGTCCTACAGCGTCATCGACTCCGCCATCGTCGGCAACTTCATCGGATCCGACGCGCTGGCAGCGGTGGGCGCTTCGGAGACGATGACCCGCGTCATCGTCGGTTTCTTCAACGGCGTCTCGCTGGGCTGCACCGTGGTCGTGGCGCGGGCTTTCGGCCGCAAGGCCATGGCGGAACTGAAGGACGCGGTGCATACGATCATCCTGCTCTCCCTGGCGATGGGCGTTACGCTGGGCCTTCTGGGCGTTGCGTTCACGAACGTCTTCATCCGCCTGATGGACATCCCGGCCGAAACGGCGCCGCTGTCGGCGACTTACCTGCACATCTATTTCGGCGGATTGGTCGGGCTCATCCTGTACAACACGATCTCGGGCATCCTGCGCGCGGTGGGAGACAGCCGCCGGCCCCTGTATTTCCTGATCTTTTCGTCCATTCTGAACACGCTGCTCGACGTGCTGTTCGTCGCGGTCTTCCATTGGGGCGTAAGCGGCGCGGCCTTCGCCACGATCGCTTCGCAGATCATCTCGGCGATCCTTTGCCTGTGCCTGCTCATCCGCACGGAGGAGCCCTGGCGCTTCGAATGGCGCGGCCGCATCGACATGGCCGCCATCCGGGAGATCTTCACGATCGGCATCCCCACGGGCCTGCAGAAGTCCATCGTTTCCGTCTCCAACGTGCTCGTGCTGTCGCACATCAGCTATTTCGGCACGTCGTGCCTCGCCGCGTGGGTGGTCTACAGCCGCATGTCCCACGTCCTGACGATGACCGTCCAGAGCGTGAACGCGGCGCAGACGACCTTCATCGGCCAGAACATCGGCGCGCGGAAATGGAAGCGGGCCGAGGATGGCACGCGCGTTTCGCTGATGCAGTGCATGTCCGTCGTGGCGGTGCTGGCCGTGCTCATCGTGCTGCTGCGAGGCCCCGTCAGCCGCATCTTCGGCGATGACCCGGCCATGCTGGCCTTCGCCTCGGACTTCGCGCTGTACCTCATCCCGCTGCAGCTGATCCATTCGTTCATGGGCGTCTACATCGCCGTGCTGCGCGGCTGCGGCAAGGCGGCGGCAGGAACGGTCTTCATGATCGGCGGCCTGGTCGTGGCGCGGCAGATCTATCTGCGGATCATCACCGGCATCGTGAACACGCCGCTGTCCGTGGGTCTCGCCTGGCCGCTGGGCTGGCTGGTGTCCGGCACGATGATCTACATCTATTACAAGAAAAAGCGGCTGCTGGCGGAGCCTTAGGTTTACAGGCGCAGTCCGCAGGGGGTACAATGAGAGCGGAACATACTCCCGAAAATGTACGGCTGGATGATGAAAGGAGCGGAGTAAAAATGCTGAAAGTCTATGGAAGCCCTCTGTGCCCGGATTGCCGGGAATGCAAGGCCAATTTTGATGCCCACGGCATCGCTTATGAAGAAGTGAACATCACGGGAAGCATGGCGGAACTGAAGGAATTCCTGAAGCTGCGGGATTCCCTGCCCGTGTTTGACCCCTGCAGAGAGCGGGGTTCGGTCGGCGTGCCCGCCATCGTGAAGGAAGATGGTTCGATCGAACTGGACTGGGAAGCCCTGCTGAAGGAAATGGGCCTTCCTGTCGTCTACAAGGAGGCTGCAAACGGTCAGATGTGCAGTCTGGACGGTAAAAACTGCTAAATAAGCTCGTATTATGCAAATAGCCGGGATCTCGGTCCCGGCCTTTTTTATTGCGGCGATCTGCCAGAAGGCGCGGGATTATCGACGGTAGTTTCTGCGTTAAACGGAAGTGATTTCGGACATTATATATAGCCAATAAAAGACCGTCGGTCAGAGTCGATTGATTCTGGCCGACGGTTTGTTTATGGGGCGGGGCTGCAGAAGGCGTTTATTCCGGCGGGTTGTTCAGTTCCTTCAGGTCGTGTACGACGGGGAGGTTGATGTAGTTACGCTGTTCTTCCTTTGCTGCGTCAATGGCGATCTCGATGAATCTGCGGGCTTCGCTGGATAGCGGGTGGTGCTTCTTGTAGGAGATGATCAGCGAACGCCTCAATGGCGGGTCTGTCATCGTGCATAAAGCGATATTTTTGTCCTGGAGCCTCAATGCAAAAGCGCTTGAAGCGGGGATCAGCTGAAAACCGACGCCCTGTATGGCAATATACCTTGCGGTTATGGTATTCTCGATGGACAATACCTTTTGTGGATGAACGTCGAACCGGCTGAACATCTGCGTTGCGAATCGGTATAAGCCCTGTGTTTTAGAGGCAAAGATAAAGGGCTGCCCGTTGAACCAGCCGGGAGAGATATAGTGGAGGGCGTTTCTGTTCGAGAAAGCTTCCTGCAAGTCGCGTCCCTGAAACAATGGGTGGTCCTGGCCTGTGAGGATCATCATTTGTTCGTCGCAAAGCACCTGATAATCCAGCCCAGGGACTTCCTGCGGCAACGCGGATGCGACCAGCAGGTCGATCTCATCGTGGGCGAGTTTATTCTCCAAAGGACTGGTGGTCCCCTCTTGAACTTGCACTTCTATGCCTGGGTATTCTCTGATGAACCGCGGAATGATATGAGGCATCCAGAGCATGCTTCTCGTGGATGGGATGCCGACCCGCAGCCGTCCGTGCTTTTTTTCAGCGATCTCCTGCATCTCCATCATCAATTGGCTATGCATGGCGAGAACGCTTTGCATGCCGGCGAGATATCTTTCCCCGGCATAAGTCAGCGCTATCGGCTTCTGTGTGCGGTCAAACAGTTTGACATTCAGCGATTTCTCCAGTTTGTTGATGCTTTTTGTGAGAGCCGGTTGAGAAATGTAAAGCTTTTCCGCCGCTTTCGTGAAATTTCCTGTTTCGGCAAGCGTCTGCACGTAATGGTAACTGTTGATATCCATCGTTAGATCCTCCCCAAAATATTATAACCGATTGGTTATGGAATAGTCACATTTTTTTCATTAGACTTCAGCGGATTAAAGAGTCTATATTTAAAGTACGGACCAACCTGTTATCAAATCAACTTTGATCACTAAAGGAGGAAACTATGAAAAGCCGTGTGATAGCATTGCTGCTCGTTGCAGCACTGTGCCTGACAGCACTGTTAAATGGCTGCACATCCAAACCCGCGACAACGGAACCGGCGACAACGGAACCGGCCACAACCGAACCTGCGACTACCGAGCCCGCGGCAACTGAACCCGAGCCGGAGAACGAAGGGCCTGTCTATGGTGGTGTACTAAAGGTCACCATTAATACGGACGCCACCTCGCTGGATGCCATGATGACCAGCTCCGCGGACAATCAGGTTCCGGCAACGCACATCTTCGAGACTGCTCTGTTCCCTGATGCGGGCGGACAGATCTGGCCCGGCGTCTGCGATTATACCTTTGATGGAGAAGTCCTCACCCTGACCGTCCGTGACGGCGTGACCTTCCACAACGGTGATCCGGTCACCATCGACGACGTGTATGCCAGTTCCCAGCGTTGGCTGGCTAATGTAAAGGCCGCGCAGAAGCAGATCGGCGATAAGTCTGACGGATTTACCGTGGATGGAGATTCCATCGTCGTGCACTTCAATCAGCCCGCACCGCTTGCTCTGCAGACGCTTGCGCAGTACGACCAGGGCCTCTACATCATGCCCAAGGCCATCTGCGAAAAGTATCCCGATTCCGACATCAATGTCGAATCCGACCTCATCGGTACCGGCCCCTACAAGTTCGTGGAGCATAAAGCAGACCAGTATGTCCGCGTAGCCCGCTATGACGGCTATGTTCCGACCGCCAACGAAGGCGCGACCGGATTTGCCAAGCCCAAGATGGCTTACTGCGACGAGATCTATTTCTACAGTGTAAACGACAAGACCACAAGGATCACCGGCGTACAGACCGGCGCGTACGATATCGGCGTAGGCGTTCCCAGCAACATGCTGGCTGAAATGGGTTCTGACCCGAACCTCCGCCTGGAATTCAGCGATCTGGGCATCATGGCCTGCGCGATCTTCAACAACGAAAAGGGCCCCTGCACGGATAAGAATCTGCGCAACGCCATTCTTGCCTGTCTCGATATGGACGAGATGATGCTTGCCGCTCAGGGCGACGCAAGCCTGTATCGGCTCAACCCTTCTTACATGATGACCAGCAGCGCATGGTTCACGGACGAGTCTTTAGGCAAGTACAACAACCGCAATCTGGACAAGGCAAAAGAGTATCTGGCAGCCTCTTCCTATAAGGGCGAGACATTGAGATTCGTCACCACGAACGCGTACGACTATTTCTACAACACGGCACTCAGAGTTGCGCAGTTCGCCGGCGAGATCGGTATTACCATCGATGTTCAGTCTTACGACAACGCGACGCTGAAGGAATATCGCAGCAATCCGGATATGTTCGACATCTTCAGCGGCGGTCTCACTGCCAAGGCTGACCCGACGCAGATCGCCTTCATGGACGATTCCTGGGCTGGCTTTTGGAAGAATGAAAAGAAGACCGAACTGCTCGACACGATGTCCTCCACGACAGACTTTGATACCCGCTATGCCGCATGGGTCGATCTCCAGAAGCTGATCTATGAGGAAGTTCCCAACATCACGTTCGGCGAGAGAATCAACCCGATCGTCTGCAGAGCGAACGTCCATGACATCTTCGAGACGACAAACAAATACTACTGGAACACCTGGAAAGACGCTGAATAAGAGTTTCGAAAGAATCCTGACATAAACGGGTGCCGGAGGAGAAATCCTCCGGCACCCACGCAATAGCAACCGAGAGGATATACCCATGGTCAAATATATCCTGAAAAGAATTATATCGGCCATACCAACGCTGATCATTGTAAGCGTTCTGATCTTTGCGCTCGTTCGGTTCATCCCGGGAAGTCCAGCCCAGGTCATGCTGGGGGACGATGCGACGCCCGATGAGATAGCTGCCATGGAAGAAAAACTGGGCTTGAACCAGCCGATCGTCTTCCAGTATGTAAAGTGGATGGCCGGTGTCATAAAAGGCGACTTCGGAGATTCCATTTACTATCACGAACCGGTCCTGAAGATCATCACGGAGCGTCTTGAACCCACGTGGATCCTGGTCGTCTACAGCATCCTTATAGGAACGGTGCTGGGCATGTTCTTCGGCATCATTGCCGCGCTCTATCGAAACCGTTTCCTGGATAAACTATGCATGGTTCTGTCGATCCTTGGCATATCCATGCCGGGCTTCTGGATCGGTATGAACCTGATCATATTGCTTGCGGTGAAGAATCCCATATTCCCGTCCGTAGGATACATGTCCATTGCGGACGGCGGGCTCTCCCAGACGCTGTACTTCCTCACCCTTCCGGCTTTTGCCATGGGGATCCAGCGCTCTGCGAGCATTGCCCGGGTCACGCGGTCCAGCATGCTGGACGTGCTGGGAGACGACTACATCCGCACGGCCAGAGCCAAAGGATTGAAAAAAACGAAGATCGTGTTTGTGCATGCGCTGAAAAACGCGGCAAACCCCATTCTGACGCAGGTAGGCATCTCCGTCGCGCATCTCATGGGCGGTTCGGTCGTCATAGAAAAGCTGTTCAACGTTCCTGGGATCGGCCGTCTTGCCTACGATTCGATCAGCCGGCGGGATTATCCGGCGATCCAGGGCCATGTGCTTTTCGTCGCGGTGGTATACGTCGTGATCAATCTGATCATTGACCTGCTCTACAAGGTCAACGATCCAAGGATCCAGTACAATTAGGAGGGCATAGCGATGAGTAGAAATAAGAAATGGAATGCCTTCCGGAAGTTCTGGTTCCGTTACAGCAGGGTGTGCATCGGCGCCTTTATGCTCGCCGTGCTCATCATCGTGGCCATCTTCGCCCCACAGATCGCCAAGTGCGACCCGAATCTGATGTCCATGAAGGAAGCGCTTCAGCCCCCTTCGGCAGAGCATCTGTGCGGAACGGATTCGTTCGGGCGCGACGTATTCGCGAGGATTCTGTACGGAGCCCGCGTATCCATCATGGTCTCGTTGTCGGTCCTCGTCGTCATAGGAGTCTTCGGAACGATCCTCGGACTTCTTGCCGGTTACTATAAAACGGCGGACACCATCATCATGCGCATCATGGACGGCCTGATGGCCTTCCCGACGATCATTCTGGCGCTGGTCATTCTTACGGTATTTGGATCAGGTGTACCCAACCTGGTTCTGGCTTTGAGCATCACGCAGCTGCCGAGAGCCGTCCGGACGGTGCGTACGAGCGTGATCAGCGCCAAGGAACTTGAACATGTGGAGGCGGCGAAATCGATGGGCGCGTCAGATCTGCGGATCCTCGCACAGTACATCTTCCCGCTGTGCACATCGCAGCTGATCATCCGCCTGACCTTGACGATGGGCCTGACCATCCTCAACGAGGCGAGTCTTACCTTTCTTGGAATCGGCCTCGACACGAATACGCCGAGCTGGGGCATCATCCTTTCTCAGGCAAGGCAATACATCACAACGTCTCCGTATCTGATCTATCTGCCGGGCATTGCCATCGTCTGGTCCGTGCTGGCTTTGAACCTTCTGGGAGATGGACTCAGAGACGTTCT
>JAIKZT010000204.1 GCA_024682015.1 Clostridia bacterium | reverse complement strand
GGCCCCATCGCCACCTGCCTCTTCCATCTGGAGATGAACGGCGCGCCCATCAACTCCGGCATGGGGACCTGCGGCCTGTGCGGCCAGATCGGCGTATGGACGGGCTGGCTGGCGCCTTCCGAAGCTGCCATTGCCAAGGGCGCCGTCGCCATCACGCCGGGCGCCATGGACTGGATCGGCCTGCTGCTCATCTGCTTCGTCATTCCCGCCATCCTCTGCCCCATCCTGCGCGATCTGCTGCAGAAGGCCGGCTGGATCAGGGAAGGCGATCTGAAGCTGAACTGAAACTCTGCAGCCGATTCCCGATCACATCATTCCGAGCAAAGCGAAGGATCTGTTCAAGGCCTTGCATATCAAGGCTTTAAACAGATCCTTCTTCGTTTGTCATGCATATGGTGATGAGAGCGGACAGCGCTGCCTGCCCTTAAAGATTGTCAACGAAATGCTCGTGGAAATCGCAATGATGGTTGCAGGGCTTCAGCAGCCGCATGACCCGCATCCAAAGGACGACGCTCTCCGAAACCGTCTGAACCGAAACGGGCGGCACGAGGGCGATGATGGAGTGGCTCAGGCCGCTCTCGCTTTCGATCTGGCCCCAGGCGCCAAAGGAAGGGATCTCCGCATCCGTCTCCCCCTTCAGGACGACGGGTACGAATTCCGTCTTCTCACCGGTGCTGCAAAGAGGCGTGCCCGCGGGAACCGTCTCCAGCTTCGCGTCCATGCACTGCAGGAACCACTTGACGTCCGCATCGTTTTCGATATGGGCAAAGTACGGATGCGCTTTGATCAGCGCCATTTCATCCGGATAGATCAGCATGATATCGTCTCCTTCTATTTATTGTCCCGGCGTGCGCAGCATGTTCACAGCCGCGTGCCAGCCGTCCAGTTTTTCCTGCGCGAGCATCGCGTCCATCTGCGGCACGAAGCAGCCGGACACCTGCCAGTTCGCCTTTACGTCGTCCATGCCGTCCCAATATCCGACGGCAAGCCCCGCCAGATAGGAAGCGCCCAGCGCGGTCGTTTCGATGCAGACTGGCCGGCGCACCTCCGAACGGATGATGTCCGCCTGGAACTGCATCAGAAAGTCGTTCGCGCACGCGCCGCCGTCCACCTTCAGGCTGTCGAGCCGGATGCCGCTGTCGGCTTCCATGGCGTGCAGCACGTCCCAAGTCTGGTACGCGAGGCTCTCCAGCGTCGCGCGGATGATGTGATTGCGGTTCGCTCCGCGCGTGAGCCCCACAATGGCGCCCCGCGCGTATGGATCCCAATACGGCGCGCCCAGGCCTACAAAGGCAGGCACCATGTACACGCCGTTCGTATCGCTCACCTGCCGCGCGTAGCGTTCGGAAGCCGGGGAATTCTCCACGAGACCCATCTCGTCGCGCAGCCACTGGATCGCGGCGCCGGCCACGAAGATGGACCCTTCCAGCGCGTACTGGACCTTGCCGCCCAGACCCCAGGCGATCGTCGTGACCAGGCCGTTCTTGCTGGCGACGGGCTTATCTCCGGTGTTCGTCAGCAGGAAGCAGCCCGTTCCGTACGTGTTCTTCGCTTCACCCGGCGCGAAGCAGGTCTGGCCGAACAACGCCGCCTGCTGGTCGCCCGCGGCGCCCGCGATCCGGATGCCGTCGCCGAACAGCGTATAGTCCGTTTCACCGTAGACGTCCGAGGACGGGCGCACCTCCGGCAGCATGCACCTGGGAATACCCAGAAGGTTCAGGATCTCGTCGTCCCACTCGAGCGTGTGGATGTTGAACAGCATCGTCCGGGAGGCGTTGGAATAGTCCGTCACGTGGGCTTTGCCGCGGGTCAGGTTCCAGATGAGCCACGTGTCCACGGTGCCGAACAGCAGATCGCCCCGCTCGGCCCGCTCCCGCGCGCCGGGCACGTTTTCCAGGATCCAGCGTATCTTCGTACCGGAGAAGTAGGCGTCTATCTTCAGACCGGTCTTGGCGCGGATCACGTCCTCCCACTCCGCCTCCAGGCTCTCGCAGTAATCCGCCGTCCTGCGGCACTGCCAGACGATGGCGTTGTAAACGGGCAGCCCCGTGTTCTTATCCCAGACGATCGTCGTTTCGCGCTGGTTCGTAATGCCGATCGCGGCGATCTCCTTCGCCTCCGTGCGCGCCATCAGGATCGCCTCCTGCGCGCATCCCAACTGCGTCGCCCAGATCTCCATGGGATCGTGCTCCACCCAGCCGGGATGGGGATAGATCTGGCGGAACTCCTTCTGCGCCACCGCGATCTGGTTGCCCGCCCGGTCGAAAATAATGCAGCGGTTGCTCGTCGTGCCCGCGTCCAGGGCCATCACGTACTTAGACATTCAGTAAAACCTCCATCACAGGGTTCGTTTGGTCAAGGCCCTCCGGCGAAAGCCGCACAAAGCCGCCCTCTTCCGCCATCAATCCCTTTTGTTTCAATTCTTCGAATGCCGCGCCGAAATCCTCTTCGAAGGATGACCCGAACAGGCGGCTGTACGCCGCCTTTCGGAATCCTTCAATCAGGCGCAGCTCCGTAAAGACGAAATCCGTTTTCAGATCCCATGCCTCCAGAGGCTCGGCGTTACGTTTCACGGTTCCCGCCAGATAAGCGTTCAGGCCGCCTTCCGTAAAGCTTCGCTCCGCGCGCAGGATGCGGCCGGTCTCGTCCCGTTCCGCCAGGAAGCTGTGAGCCGCCAGCCCCAGCCCCAGATAATCCTGCATGGTCCAGTATTTCAAATTGTGCCGGCAGGCGTAGCCGCCCTTTGCGGCGTTCGAGACCTCGTAATGCTCGTAACCAGCCGCTTTGAGGATCTCCAGCGCCCGGTGGTACATGGCGCGGTTCTCCTCCCAGGACGGCAGATCGAGCTTTCCATCCTTGAAATCCCGGTAAAACGGCGTTCCCATCTCCAGCTGCAGGCTGTAGAACGACACGTGCTTCGGCTCTTCCGCAAGCGTCCGCTTCAGCGTATCTTCCCAGACGGCAAGGCTCTGGCCGGGAATGCCCAGCATCAGGTCCACATTGTAATTCAGACCGAGCTGCCTGGCTGTTCTCATGGCCTTCAGGGCTGTTTCAGCGTCGTGGATGCGCCCGAGGCGCCGCAGCACGCCGTCGTCGAGGCTCTGCACACCCATGCTCAGGCGGTTTACGCCAAGCTCGGCAAAGGCCCGCAGTTTTTCCGCGTCGAACGTGCCCGGGTTGGATTCGAGGGTCACCTCCATCCCGTCGCATCGCCCCAGTCCGCTGCCGCACTGCGCGGCGAACTCGCATCCGCAGAAGAAATGCTCGTCCACGGTCCGCAATATGCGCGAAAGCTGCCTTGGCGAAAGAAGCGAAGGCGTTCCCCCGCCGATGAAGACCGTATCGACGTGATAGCGGTCCTTCAAGGGTTCTCCGGCTGCGGCAATATCCTCGCAGAGGCGGTCGACATAATGCCCGATTACGTCTTCAGCCTGCCCCGGGAACGATGTGAAATCGCAATAGCAGCATTTGCGCACGCAGAACGGAATGTGCAGGTACAGCCCCAGCGGTTTCAAACCGCTTTCGAATCGTTCCTCGAGATAATCTTCTCTGTGTTTTGCAAGCAATTCCATGATCTGATCAATTTTTTCGATGCTGATTATAGCGCCGAAGGGGTGGCCGCAGAGAGGCTCAAGCCGAGAAGCGCAGTCCGAGGCGACCCGCCCGAGGCGAGCATCGCAGGGCATGAGAATGGCTGCGGACAGGACCCCGAAGGCAGTATCATTTGTTGTCGTCGTACTTCAAGACGGCCGTAAAAGCTTCCTGAGGCACTTCCACCGTACCGAACTGGCGCATGCGCTTCTTGCCTTCCTTCTGCTTCTCGAGCAGCTTCTTCTTGCGGGAAATGTCGCCGCCGTAGCACTTGGCCAGCACGTCCTTGCGGTAAGCCTTTACGGTCTCGCGCGCGATCACCTTCTGGCCGATCGCCGCCTGGATGGGCACCTCGAACTGGTGCATGGGGATGACTTCCTTCAGCTTTTCGCACACGAAGCGCGCCCGGCCGTAAGCCTTGCTCTCGTGGACGATCATGGAGAAGG
>JAIKZT010000196.1 GCA_024682015.1 Clostridia bacterium | reverse complement strand
GTCAGTATTTCGGAAAGAATCTCTCAGGTCAGGTACAGAGCAGGAAGGCATTCAGTTTTCCTGTTCTTTTTATTTGTCAGCAGGAGGAAAAGCTTGATCATCGCGACGAACAACCCGAACGTTCAGAAAGCCTTTGCGGATCAGGACGTGCGGCCGGTCGAAGGCGGATACCGGGATGTCCTGGTGTATGCCAGAGATCTCGTGCATCGCGGTCACAAGCTGCTTACGCACCCGCTGATGGGCAGCTTAAAGCCCAACGAGACGCCTTACCGCAGCATCGCCCTCAGCGGCGAAGCGGAAGGACTGGACTTTGAAAGCCTGGAGCTCATCGAAAACGCGATCCAGGTATTCGACAGGTTTGCGCGGGTCTCGCGGCCCGACCGGGGCGTCAACACCCCCGAACGCATGCTCGCAGACTTCCGGCTGCTCGACGAAACACTGTTAACAAGCGCGCTGAAACGGTAGCGTTTCAGCCGTACTCCCCGCAAAAATGGAGGAAATCACATGAAACTGGAATTGGGTATCATCAAGATCTGTGATATTCAGTTCGCGGCGGAAAGCAAGGTGGAGGGAGGCGTCCTGTACGTCAACAAGGACGAGCTCCGCACCCTCATCATGGAGGACGAGACCCTTGCCAGCTGTGAGCTGGACATCGCAAGACCCGGCGAATCTGTGCGGATCACGCCCGTAAAAGACGTGATCGAGCCCAGAGTCAAGGTCAGCGGAGAAGGCGGCGTCTTCCCCGGCTGGATGGCCAAGGTCAAGACCGTCGGAAGCGGCAGAACGAACGTCCTGAAGGGCGCTGCCGTCGTTACGACGGGCAAGATCGTCGGCTTCCAGGAAGGGATCATCGACATGAGCGGTGAAGGCGCGAAGTACACGCCGTTCTCCCAGCTGAACAACCTCGTGCTCTGCGTAGAGCCCGTGGAAGGCACGCTGCAGCACGCCTACGAGAAGGCCGTGCGGCTCGCCGGCCTCAAGGCTGCCACGTACCTCGGCAAACTCGCCAAGGACATCGAGGCGGAAGAGATCCGCACGTACGAGACGCCGACCATCACCGAAGGCATCAAGCTGTATCCGGACCTGCCCCGCGTGGGCTACGTCCTCATGCTGCAGTCCCAGGGCCTGCTGCACGACACCTATGTGTACGGCGTGGACGCCAAGCAGTCCCTCACGACCATGATCTATCCCACGGAGACCATGGACGGCGCCATCATCAGCGGCAACTGCGTATCGGCCTGCGACAAGAACACGACGTATCATCACCTGAACAATCCCGTCATCGAGGATCTGTACGCCCGCCACGGCAAGGATCTGAACTTCGTCGGCGTCATCATCACGAACGAGAACGTCTATCTCGCCGACAAGGAGCGCTCCTCCGACTGGTCCGCCAAGCTGTGCGAGTACCTCGGCCTCGACGGCGCCATCATCTCCCAGGAAGGCTTCGGCAACCCCGATACCGACCTCATCATGAACTGCAAGAAGATCGAAGCCAAGGGCGTCAAGACCGTCATCATCACCGACGAATACGCCGGCCAGGACGGCGCGTCCCAGTCCCTCGCGGATGCCGACGTCGCGGCCAACGCCTGCGTCACCGGCGGCAACGCCAACACCGTCATCCACCTGCCGAAGATGGACAAGGTGATCGGCCACATCGAATACGTGGACAAGATCGCGGGCGGCTGGAGCGGATCCCTGCAGGAAGACGGCTCCATCATCGCCGAGCTGCAGGTCATCACCGGCGCCACGAACGAAATGGGCTTCAACACATTCAGCGCCAGATAGAAAGGAGGAAGCAGACATGATCAAAGTTGTGCATTACATCAACCAGTTCTACGCCGGCAAGGGCGGAGAAGACATGGCGAACATTCCTCCCGAGAAGGTGAAGGGATTCGTCGGCCCGGGCATGGCGTTCAACGCCGCGTTCAAGGGCGAAGCGGAGATCGTCGCCACCGTCTTCTGCGGCGACAGCTATTTCAACGAAAACAAGGAAGCGATCGAGACCGTCGTGTCCCTGATCGCGGAAGAAGATCCGGACATCGTCATCTGCGGCCCCGCGTTCAATGCCGGCCGTTATGGCGTGGCCTGCGGCACCGTGGCATCCGAAGTGAAGGCGCGCCTGGGCATCCCCACGCTCACCGGCATGTACGAAGAGAACCCCGGCGTCGACATGTTCCGCTCCAAGACCATCATCATGCAGACGAAGGACTCCGCGGCCGGCATGCGCAAGGCAGTCGCCGCGATGGCGCCCGTCGCGCTGCGCATGGCCAAGGGTGAAGAGCTCGGTTCCGCCAAGGCGGAAGGGTATTTCTCCACCGGCATCCGCGTCGGCCTGTTCGAAGAGAAGAGAGGCTCCGCAAGAGCCGTGGACATGCTGCTGAAGAAGCTGGCCGGCGAGGAATTCGAGACCGAATATCCGATGCCCCAGTTCGATAGGGTCACCCCGAACCCGGCAGTCGCGGATCTGGCGCACGCCAAGGTCGCGCTCGTCACGTCCGGCGGCATCGTGCCCAAGGGCAACCCCGACCACATCGAGAGTTCGTCCGCGTCCCACTACGGCAAGTACGACATCGAAGGGGTAAACGTCCTGACGGACAAGACCTACGAGACGGCTCACGGCGGCTACGACCCGGTCTACGCCAACGCTGACCCGAACAGAGTCCTGCCCGTGGACGTCATGAGAGAATTCGAGAAGGAAGGCCGCATCGGCGAGCTTTCCCATTACTACTACGCGACCGTGGGGAACGGCACCGCCGTCGCGTCCGCCAAGAAGTTCGCTGACACGTTCAGCAAGGAACTCATCGCGGACGGCGTGCAGGCTGTCATCCTCACCAGTACGTGAGGAACCTGTACACGTTGCGGTGCAACAATGGTCAAGGAAATCGAAAGAGCCGGCATCCCCGTGGTACACATGTGCACGGTCGTGCCCATCTCTCTCACCGTCGGCGCCAACAGGATCGTTCCGACGGTCGCAATCCCGCATCCGCTGGGCAACCCGGCGCTCTCTCACGAGGAAGAGCACGACCTGCGCAAGAAGCTGGTCGGCCGCGCGCTGAAGGCGCTGGAAACGCCGGTGGACGGACAGACAGTATTCGAGGAGTAACATGGCAAAACAGTACGACATCATCATCATCGGCGCGGGTCCTGCGGGGCTCGCGGCGGGTCTGTATGCAGGCCGGGCGAGGATGAGCACGCTCATCATCGAAAAGGAAAAGGACGGCGGACAGATCGTGCAGACGGCTGAGATCGAGAACTATCCCGGCGGTCTGGAGACCGAATCCGGTCCTTCTCTCATCGAGCGTTTCTCCGCACAGGCGGCTAAGTTCGGCTGCGACAAGGTGCTGGACACGGTCAAAGAGGTGAACCTGGAAGGTCCGGTCAAGACCGTGGTCTGCAATAAGGAGACCTACGAGGCTAAGGCGGTCATCATCGCTGCGGGCGCTTCGCCCTCCCTGATCGGCTGCCCCGGCGAAGCGGAGTTCACCGGCAAGGGCGTCTCTTACTGCGCCACCTGCGACGCGGCGTTCTTCGAGGATTTCGAAGTCTACGTGGTAGGCGGCGGCGACGCGGCCGTGGAAGAGGCGATGTACCTCACGAAGTTCGCCCGCAAGGTCACCGTCATCCACAGGAGAAACGAGCTGCGCGCAGCCAAGTCCATCCAGGAGAAAGCCTTCAAGAACGAAAAGCTGTTCTTCATGTGGGACACGGTCGTCAAGGAACTCAAAGGCGACGGCATCTTAAGCTCCATGGTCGTCGAGAACGTGAAGACAGGCGAGCAGACCGAGATCGTCGCGGATGAAGACGACGGCATCTTCGGCGTGTTCGTCTTCATCGGGTTCAAACCCGCGACCGCGGTGTTCGAAGGCAAGGTCGACATGCAGCGCGGCTACATCGTCACGGACCAGGAGATGCGCACGAACATCCCCGGCGTCTTCGCGGCGGGCGACTGCCGCGTCAAGGAGCTGCGCCAGGTCGTCACGGCGGCTTCGGACGGCGCCATCGCCGGCTGGCAGGCTGCGAAATACGTGGACGAACTCGCATAGTTCTGCGATAATGGAAGGGAAGGCGCATCGATATGCGCCCGCGTCCCTGTGTTGTTAAAGGAGATCAAATCAATGCTGGAATTAGACAAGACTACATTTGAGGCGGAAGTGCTTCAGGCGGAAGGTTACGTCCTCGTGGACTTCTACGGAGACGGCTGCGTGCCCTGCGCCGCGCTCATGCCCCACGTACACGCGCTGGCCGATCAGTACGGCGACAAGCTGAAGTTCTGCTCGATCAACACGTCGAAAGCCAGACGCCTCGCCATCGGCCAGAAGGTCCTGGGCCTGCCCACCATCACCGTCTACAAGGACGGCGCCAAGGTGGACGAACTCGTCAAGGACGATGCCACGCCCGAGAACGTCGAGGCGATGGTCAAGAAGTATTGCTGAGTTAACGAAAGCTTCGCGGCTTTTGCTAATAACCGTTACCACTAACTGAACAAGGAGGGATGCAAATGGCAATCTTACAGGGTAAGAAAGTCATCATCATCGGAGATCGCGATGGCATTCCGGGTCCTGCAATCGCCGCTTGCGCGGAATCTGCCGGCGCGGAGGTCGTCTTCGCATCGACAGAGTGCTTCGTCTGAACGGCCGCAGGTGCCATGGACCTGGAGAATCAGAAGAGAGTGAAGGAATTCAGCGAACAGTACGGCGCGGACAACGTCGTCGTGCTCCTCGGCGCAGCCGAAGGAGAAGCGGCAGGCCTCGCGGCCGAGACCGTTACGCTGGGTGACCCGACCTTCGCAGGTCCTTTGGCGGGAGTCTCGTTGGGACTCACTGTTTATCACGTATGTGAACCCGAAGTCAAAGCCGAATTCGACCCTGACGTCTATGACGAGCAGATCTCGATGATGGAGATGGTCCTCGATGTGGATGATATCTGCAGCGAGATGAACGCCATCAGAGACCAGCTGTAACCGAAACGGTTAGCAGGTAAAGCAGCGGCGGGCCAGGCGCAAAGCCCGCCCGCCGTTTGTGTTTTTGTTGAAAGGAATTCAAGTTTATGAGCTACAGCGTCATCAAAGGGGCAGGCTATGTCCTGGTCCACGTGCCCGGCATGGTCATGCACCATGGAACGACCCA
This sequence comes from Clostridia bacterium, assembly GCA_024682015.1. Lineage (GTDB taxonomy): Bacteria > Bacillota > Clostridia > Peptostreptococcales > Anaerovoracaceae > RUG11894. Next base: position 1,528 of record JAIKZT010000196.1, on the reverse strand, counting down.
GACGACAGAGAGAGTCGTCAACCCCGATTCCGAGTATCTGAAGGAAATGCCTTCCCACATGCGGTCCTACGAGGACTGCCTTGCGTATCCGCCCAACCAGACCTACATTGGCAACCTTCCCATCGATGAGCTGGCGGCCATTCCCGAACCCTGGGCGGATAAAAAAGTCGAAAAGCCCCAGCGCTTCGGCAAGTTCGGCGAGATCATGCCCGAAGACGAATTCGTCCTGCTGATGCAGGCAAGCGACGTGTTCGACCTGGTCCGGCTGGACAAGGCCTTCGTCGCGGAGGTCAAGCCGCGCCTGGCGGCTCATCCGCTGATGAACGACTCCATTCTGAACCTCATCAAGGAAGGCGTGGACGCGGACGACGTGAAGCACTTCGTGGAAGAAGAGCACGCGGAACCCCTGATCGTGAATGACAAAACCGTAGGTTATGTAAAGCGCGCCCACGACGTCGACGCGAACCTGTCGGCGCACGTCATCTTCGAAAACCTTGTTTCCAAGGCTTCCGAGGTCTTATCCATCCTGCACCTCGTGCACAACGCCGGCATCGATCCGGCGGATGTGGACTACATCATCGACTGCTCCGAAGAGGCCTGCGGTGACATGAACCAGCGCGGCGGCGGCAACTTCGCCAAGGCTGCCGCGGAGATCGCGGGGCTGACGAACGCGACCGGATCCGATACGAGAGGTTTCTGCGCGGGTCCCGCTCACGCATGCGTTGAAGCGGCTTCGCTCGTCAAGGCGGGGACGTTCAGAAACGTCGTCGTCGCCGGCGGCGGCTGCACGGCCAAGCTGGGCATGAACGGCAAGGACCACGTGAAGAAGGGCCTGCCCATCCTGGAAGACTGCCTGGGCGGTTTTGCCGTACTCATTTCCGAGAACGACGGCAAGAGCCCCGAGATCAATACGGACATCGTCGGACGCCACAAGGTCGGCACCGGTTCCGCGCCGCAGGCGGTCATCAGTTCCCTCGTTACGGATCCGCTGGCTGAGGCCGGCATGACGGTCCTCGACGTAGATAAGTTCTCGCCCGAGATGCAGAACCCGGACATCACGAAGCCCGCGGGAGCGGGGGACGTGCCCGAGTCGAACTATAAGATGATCGGCGCTCTGGGGGTCAAACTGGGCCAGATGGAGCGCAAGGATCTGCCCGGCTTCGTGAAGGAGCACGGCCTGAAGGGCTACGCGCCCACGCAGGGCCACATTCCCTCGGGCGTGCCTTACCTGGGCTACGCGCGCGAATCCATCATGGCGGGCAAGACGAAGAACGCCATGATCATCGGCAAGGGCTCGCTGTTCCTCGGCCGCATGACGAACCTGTTCGACGGCATCTCGTTCCTCGTCCAGGCGAACACGAAGAAGGACGAAAAGAAGGCTGCTGCGCCGGTTGCGCCCAAGGTGCCCGTCATCGGCATCGCGGCAGCAGGCTACGAGCTTGACCCGCAGAATCTCGTGGACGCCGTGGAATTCGCGGCGAACAAGGGCTGCAAGGCGGTCATCATCGACGGCGAGGACTGCCACGAG
>JAIKZT010000172.1 GCA_024682015.1 Clostridia bacterium | reverse complement strand
TGCGGCACCTGCGTGCGGCTCTGCCCCCGCGGCAACATCCGCCTGGAAGCGGGACGCGCCGTCATCGGCGAGGACTGCGCCCAGTGCCTGGGCTGCCTGCAGTACTGTCCGACGTCCGCCATCTCCATCGGCGCGATCACGGACAAGCGTGAACACTACCACAACCCGGCCGTAACGGCGGATGACCTCTGCCAGTCGGTCATCCATATCGAATAGGACGGACCACGAAGCAACCATCTGGTAACATCAGATGCATGAAACTACAGGAAGCTTTTGATAAAAAACATATCGGCGGTGTTTTGGATCCTGGCAGTTCTTCTCTCCGAAGTGATGTGCGCGATCGTTGCGCATAACTATTGCGACATGCTATGGGGGATCAAATACGCAGGCTACCGTGCCCTGGCATCGGCTGTGTTCCTGTCAGCCATACCCTTTGTGATCGCCATTACAGTATGCGTTGTACTGGCGCTGCATTTCAAGAAGAAAACGGAATAACAAATTACGGCCTTCTTTTGCGAATTTCGCGAATCCTGCAACGCCTTTTTAGAAATATAATAATGACATAAGATACTGTAAACCATTTGATGGCGATGAAGGTCCCCATATAATATTTAGTTTATTAATTTCCGAATAAATACTTATTGCGAGAATTGCTGAAATACTGCTAAAACCGGCCTGCTGCATCACGCAGCAGACCGGTCTTCTTTTTTGCGGATTTCGTAAAGTCAGCCTCGTCCTTATTATTTTGCATTTACTTATATGTTAATATATGGTATTATAGACTCTGTCGACCATAATAAGCATATATTACACTTCATTGGTCATGAAGGTCAAAATGCTCAGTATAGAAGAGATCCGCCTGGAGCAGAAACATACTGGAGAACTATGCGACAAGATTCATCATCTATGACAGATGCATGAAATTGCACATCTGTCACTGAATATTGGGGAAAATCTGTCTGTAACATGCCGTATTCTATGACATATCTGCGTTACACACAAAAAGCCATAGAAATCTCTATGACTTTTTGAGAAAAGACAGCATATGGCAGTCTCATGCGCAGCAGGCGTGGGACGGACGCAAGGCGCTACTTCAGCAGCGCCTTCATGATGGACTTGTAGCAGCCATACGCGCCGTCGAGCTGGGACAGTTCGATGTACTCGTCGATCACGTGGGCCTGGCTCTCGTTGGAAGGTCCCATGCCCAGCGTCGGGATGCCCGCTTCGCCCGCGTAGTGCGAAGCGTTCGTGCAGAAGTTGTAGATGGTGATGGAGGGGTCAAACCCGTCCGCCTTCAGCTGACGGTACGCGGCCTGCACGAAATCGTCGTCCTCCCCGTACAGCCAGCCCGGGAAGAAGCGCTCGCCGCGGATCTTCGCGCCGGTGTAGCAGTCCTCCTCGCCCACCGCGTAGGAGACCTTGGCCTTCAACTGCGGATCGGCGGCCATCATGCGGTCGAGCAGTGTCTGCAGCGGCGCAAGCACGCTCTCCTTCGTCTCGCCGATCAGCAGGCGCCTGTCGTACGTGCAGCGGCAATATTCGGGCACGACGGACGCGCCGGGATACGGGCTGGACTTAATGTCCGTGAGTTCCAGGATGCCCTTGCCGAGCGTGGGATGCTCTCCGGGCACGAGCTTTCGTATCTCTTCGATGACCCCGGCCATCTTGTACACGGCGTTGATGCCCTTGTCGGGGTTCGCGGAATGCGCCGGTTTTCCGAACGTTTCGACGACGATCTCCGCACGGCCGCGCTGGCCTATCTTCAGATTGAGGTCGCTCGCCTCGCCGATCACGACGACGTCCGGTTTGACGGCCGCGCTGATCTTTGAACTGGCGACGCCCTCGAAGCATTCCTCGTGCACGACGCCCGCAACCCAGATCTCGCCGGCAAAATCGCGGTCCGTCTCGTCCGCAAAGTCTGCAGCGGCCATGCACATGGCGGACAGCGCGCCTTTCATGTCGGACGTGCCGCGGCCGTACAACTTTCCGTCTTTGACGTCCCCTGCCCAGGGGTCCATCGTCCATTTCGCCGGGTCATTCACGGGGACGGTGTCCATGTGGCCGTCGAACAGGATCCGCTTGCCGGGCTTCTTACCCCTGATGCAGCCGGTTATGCTGCCGAATTCGTCCACTTTGACCTCGTCGAAGCCCCTTTCGACAAAGAACTCCTCCAGGATCGCCGCGACGCCGTCCTCTTCTCCGGACACGCTGCCGGAGCGGATGAGCGACTGAAGGAACAGTACGAGTCTTTTGTTCTGCATATCCCGGACCTCCTGTTACCGGCACGCATCGATGAAGGCCGCAAACCAGCGGTTCGCGCCTTCGTGCTGCGGGGTCATCTCCTCCGGATGCCACTGCACGAGCTGCAGGTACGGATAATCCTTCATCTCCAGGCCTTCGATCATGCCGTCCGGCGCCGTCGCCGTAACGGAAAGGCCCGGCGCGACCGTGCGCACGGCCTGATGGTGGAAGCTGTTCACCTCCGCGGTAAGGCCGTAGCAGGATGCCAGCAGGGTCCCTTCGCGGATGTCCACCCGATGCGTGGGAAAGACGGCCTTCTCCGACTGGCTGTGATTCAGCAGGTTCGGGAAGGACGGATGCTGCGTCGGCAGATCCTGATACAGGCTGCCGCCCAGGACGCAGTTGATCATCTGCATGCCGCGGCAATGTCCGATCACGGGCTTGCCGGTCTCCATGATGAGCGGCAGGAGCATCTTCTCCTGGATATCGCGAAGAGGCGCAGTGGCGCCGATCTTGTCCCAGGGCATCTCCCCGTAGATGGCGGGGTCAACATCCTGCCCGCCCGTGAACAGGAATCCGTCGCAGAGCCCGATGAGCTGCCGGAGGATGTCCTCGTCCGGCGCGAACGGGAACGTCAGGGGAATGCCCCCCGCCCGCAGGATGGAACCCGCATAGCCCCGCGGCGTGTAGGGATACCCTTGTGAAACGCCCATGTAATCCATGACGGCGTAATTCGGCGTAATGCCGATGACTGGTCTCTTCATGCTTGCCCTCCTTTTCGGCATGTAGCCGCTTGTACGCCCATTATATCACGAAATGTCCGGCCGGCACAGAAAAGACCGAACGCAGGCAGTACAAAGGGGCCGGACATGACGCTCGTTTCCGATGCGCTTCATCCGGTCCCCTTGCTCTCTCATATCCCCTTTTGAACGGGCTGTGCCCTATTTTCCCCCTGCTATGATCCGCGCGGCGAGCTTCAGATCGTCCGAAACGTTCATGTTCAGCAGCGCGTTCAGCGTGTTGACGGAACGCTTCGTTACGTTGACATCCATGACGAGATGCTTGTAGATCGGCCGGCCTTCGCCGTCGTAATCGTAGTAATTCCAGGCGTTTCCGCTGATGTAGTCCTCCGGCGCGGTCGGATCGGCGGGCATACGGAAGTCGAGATGGACGCTGAGGCTTGGCTCGTAGCCCGTATTCTCGAACAGGCTGTCGTAGTCGATCATAGTCGCGTCCTTTTTCAGACCGTCCAGCAGAGCCTGCTTATCCGATAAGCCGCTGTTGCCGATCGCGTAGTTATCGTCGTCAAATTCCTCCCAGTTGGACAGCTGATCGCCGCTCGCGTCGGTCAGGTTGTAGCCCTCGATCGTAATGGCGAGATTCTTCGCGTCCATTTCGGCGAGGTAGCGAGCAATGCCGATGTTCTCCGCGCTGTTCCAGACGTCGCGCATGTCGGCACTGTCCTTCAGCATTCTGGCCGGGATCCAGTAGTCACGCGTCAAGGTGCGGCCGTTCTTCATCGCATACGTCAGCTGCAGGGATACAGGCTGCTCCAGCGTGTCGCGGGAATCCACCGTTCCGTATTCGGCCGTGGAGTAACTGGTCCAGGGTTTCTGATAATTGGCGGGGTCAGCGACGATCTGCCTGTGGAAATTCGTGACCCGCTCGATGTTCGCGGGATCGGAGATCTCGTCGTAGACGCCGTCCAGCCCCATGTCGAACGTATTCGAGTAGATCGTAACGCTCTGGACCTTCGCCGGATCCGGTACGCGCTTCTGATAGCCGATGAGGTCGAGGCGGAACACGCAGACGACCGCGGCGATCACGAGGGCGTAGACGAGGCCGGAAGCCAGACACTGCTTCGTGAAGATCTTCGTGGAACGGGTAACGATCATCTGCGCGATGATGTAGCCCACGACGAATCCCAGCACGTATGCGGCGTATCCGATCTCGCCCTGGAACACGAGGCCCGTCACGCTGCTGGCCGCGAACACCATCAGAAAGCCGATGATGTATCTGGCAGGGGAGAAGACGTAACTGTCCCCTGCCCGCTCCAGGCGGCGCAGCTTGTAGAGCAGGTAGGCCGCGACCGTGATGACCAGCGCGATCAGCACGTAGAAGCAGACCTCCTTGGCCGAAAATCCATCCTCGCCCAATATCAGCAGGTACGGGTTCATCCGGATGGCGAAGTCCTCCAGCAGGCTGCCGCCCGTAAAGCCGTATTCGTACACCTCCATGTACCCCATCATCAGCAGAAACAGCGCCGGGCAGATGAAGTTGAGCGCGACGGCCGTCAGCGTATGGATGACCGACAGGCCGCTGATGACCGCGGCGAACACCGAAACGCTGTACACGAACGTGATGATGGTGAACTCCTCCAGCAGGAAGCGCAGGATGGCTGTCCCCGTGGCGTACACGGGATCGCTGTCGTAGAAGAGCGTCTCCACGCCGCTGCGCATGAAGAGCAGGATGACGCTGATGATGACGACAGGCGCCAGCGACATCGCCAGGCCGCTTACGTAATTGCTTACGAACAGGCTGCGGCGCGAGAACGGCATAGTGTGCATCACGCCGGATGAGTTGCTGCGGTGCAGGTAACTGAAGCAGCTGACCGCCATGGCCACCGGCAGCGCGATGTTCAGCAGGACCGGCGCCGGGTTCAGGTGGCGCAGGATGCTGCGCATGAAGTGATAACTGTAAGGATAGCCTCCCATGGCCAGCGCGAACGGGCCACAGACGAGCCAGAACGCCAGGCCGCCGATCATGAGGGGCCAGAAGCGCTTGAAGTTTTCGCGAATGAGCGCGAGGTTAAGCCAGGATGCTCTTGATGTCATCGTTCTCACCTCCCATCTCAAAGATAAAGACTTCTTCCAGAGACAGCGGCAGCATGTCGAAGATGATGGGGTCAGCCGCGTATACGGCGCGCTCCACCGCTTCCCGCTCGCCCCGGATGATCAGATGCTCGATGCTGCCGGACTTCTCCCGGTGCACCACGTTCAGCCCCGCGAACGCTCTGTCCGCGTCCTCCTGGTTGTGGAAAGCCGCCTGCACCTTGTGGATGCCCGCCGTCAGCTCGTCGAGGCTGCGCTCGATCTTCATCTCGCCCGCCGACAGGATGCCGATGGAATCGCAGATGCCCTCCATCTCCTTCAGGTTGTGGGAGCTCACGAGCACCGTCAGGCCGCGCTCGGCCACGTCGTCCACGACGTATTTCCAGACCTTGCGGCGCACGAGGGGATCGAGGCCGTCGATGGGTTCGTCCAGCACGAGAAAGTCCGGCATGCAGCTCATCGTCAGGATGAACTGCGCCTGCTTCTGCATACCCTTGGAAAACCGGGCCAGCTTGCCGCGTTCGGGCAGGCCGAAGTCTTCGACCATGGCGTCGTAGCGGTCCTCGTTCCAGCGCGGATAGAGGCCCTTGTAAAAGCGGCTCATGCTGCGCAGGCTGTAGGAGCCGAAAAAGAACAGCTCGTCGGGGATGTACCCCAGCCTCTGCTTGATGCCGATGTTGTCGAATACGTCCTGTCCGTCCATCTGCACCGTGCCGCTATCCGGGCGCAGAACCCCTGTCAGATGGCGGATCAGCGTGGTCTTGCCGCTCCCGTTGACCCCGATCAGGCCGTAGATGGAGCCTTTCTCCACGTTCAGATTTAAGTTGCTTAATGCCTGGAAGCCGTCGAACTGCTTGCACAGGCCTTTTACGTTGATCATCCCTTTTCCTCCCTTCCGCCGGCGATCGCCAGGAGCCTGCCGCGGATCTCTTCGTCGGTGACCCCCACATAGCGCAGCTGCCTTACGCAGTCCTCGATCGTTTCGTAGATCGCCTCTGCTTTTCCCAGATCCGGCGCGCCGGGTCTGTCCGAGGCGAAGCAGCCAAGCCCCGACACCGTGTAGATGTATCCGTCCGATTCCAGCTGGCGGTAGGCCTTCTGGATCGTGTTCGGATTGACGGTGAGCGTTCTGGACAGCTCGCGCACGGACGGCAGTTTATCGCCCGCTTTCAGGATGCCGCGGGATATGAGCTCTTTGAATCCGTCCATGATCTGCTCGTAGATGGATTTTCTGCTCTTCAGATCCAGCTGTATCATCCTCATACCTCCTGTTGTTGTATTAAGTGTACTATGGCACATAGTACGGTGTCAACAGTTAAAATCAAAAAAGATCCCGGGATTTCCCGGGATCTCGAAGAGGCAGATGTTTTAAGTTATTTCGAGAGCGATTCGCCCAGCGGCATGCCGTCCTCATCTGTAACCATCACCGTACGATACGGGCTTTCGGGATCTTCGAACGTCGCGTAGGTTCCCTCGCCCAAAACCGCTTCGACATGCAGGCCCAGGAAGCGGCCGGCCGCGTCGTACTCGCAGACGAGGACGAAGATCTTGTCCTCCCTTTCCTTATCCAGACTGACCTCGAAGATGGGATCGTCCGGATAGCTGAAGGCGTCGACGATGTCCACGCCGATCCGCGGGATCATGACTTCCTTCCAGGTCAGCTGCCTGGCAGAATCGCTGTCTTCATAATAATTGCCGCACAGAGAGCAGTAATAGTGCTCGATGCAGCCGGACTCCGTCATGGTCGGCGCCTTAGCCGAAACCCGCTTCAGAGCGTGGCCTGCGGCCGTGATGACGGCCGTATCGGTATCGATGTGCAGCGTGCCGGATACGGATTCGTACATCAGATAATCGTAATCCCTCTCGTCGTCGTGAAGGATCTTCGGCTCGCCGTTCAGCGGATACGTGTACGCGTTCAGCAGGATCGGGCAGCCGGACAGGTCCAGCGTCTCAATGGCGTTGCCGCAGGCGGAGAGGAACAGCAGTTCATCGTTATTTCCCAGAATGAGCGTCTTCAGGCTGTTGTCGCAGCAGTCGAGGCGGTAAAGCCCGGGCATGCTGCTGACGTCCAGTTCCTTGATCGCATTGCCGGCGCAGTACAGCCGCCACAGCTCCGTGAAGAACTCGATGCCCTTCAGCGAGGAGATGCCCTTGTTTTCCACGTTGAGTTCCCGCAGGCCGAGTTCTTCCTGGTTCAGCGTGCCGCTTGCGTCGCGGTCAACGCCCGAACTGATGATGGCGCGGAAAGCCGGATCCGGGAAGTACTCCTCCGTGATGGGGATGACGGACAGGCCGATCTCCGTGTCCTTATCGATCCACAGTTTGCCGTACGCGCTCTCGTAGAGCGTGGTATCCGCATAGGCCGTCAGGGCGCCGCCCGTGACGACCTGCGTCAGCGTATCGTTCTTCAGCAGATCGAGCCTTCCGATGCTGTTCCCATAACAGTACAGTTCCTCCAGGAAAGGCGCATCAGCCGTGTTCAGGTGCGTCAGGGAATTGTTCTGGCAATACAGCCTCCTCAGGTTATGGTTCCTGGAGAGGTCGAGTTCCGGCAGGGCGTTGTCGGAACAGTCCAGGGTGCCCAGATGCGTAAAGTACCCGATGCCTTCCAGCGACGTGACCCACATACCGGAGCAATCGATCTCGCCGACCCTGCCTCGTTCATACTCGCTGAACATCCCGTCCCTGTTGACGTCGAAACCGCGCAGATACCCCCGCAGCTTGACGTCCGGGAAATAGTGCCCGACGATGGGCATGAGCCCGTCGATTGAAAGATCCACATCCTGATCGATCATCAGGACGTGCAGGTTATCGCCGGAGCCCGCCTCAAACGCGCTCATGTAACCGCCGTACGTATCATAATTGCCGTACAAAACGGCGCTGCGCAGGTTCGGATACGGCCCCGCGTCGAAAGATGCGAGCGGATTGTCGTACAGCCGCACGTACCGGATGCCCGACCCTGCGGGAAGTTTGAGGCTCGCGATCTGGTTATGGGAACAGTCGAGCTCCTCAAGACGGAAATTCCAGCGCAGATCGAGCTCCTTCAGCCAATTGTAGCTGCACGCGATCTCTTCCGCCCACGCCAGGTATTCGATGCCTTTCAGAGAAGCGACGCCTCTTCCGCTATGGGAGACTCTCACCGCCGCCTTCGCCTCTTCGATGGACAGCCAGCCGTCGCCGTCTTTGTCGATGATCATGCTCACGTACTCGCGGAACGGGTCGTCGGGGAACGTCGTTTCGTCGATGATGACGTCGCCGGCGATGATCTTCGTTACGACGGATGTCGAAATGCTCAGCGTTACGTCGTCCTGCTTCAGGTAATACCCGTTGAAACCGATGCCCTGCCGGCTCCCTTCCGCGCAGGCTTTGACGAGGAGCGGACAGCCTCTCACGTCGATCATCTCCATGGACGTGCTGTAGCAGCTGAGATATCTGAGCTTCGGATTATGGGATACGTCCAGGAGCTCAATGCTGCTGTAGCCGCCATTTTTGCTGACGCTGAGTTCCTCCAGATCCGGACAGCTGCTGACGTCCAGCGCCATCAGGTCCGTATTCCAGGCATCCAGGACTTTCAGGGCTTGATTGGCCGTTACGTCCAGGGGACCGATATGCGTATCGCGGATGAAGAGCTTTTCCAGGATCGGATTGCCCGACGTATCCAGCGTCGTGATGTTCGTCCGCATGAGACTGAGCTCCATCAGGTTTGGGCAACCGCTGACATCCAGTTCCGAAAGCCCGTTATCGTTGACGGACAGGTGCTGAAGATTGGGGCAGCCGGACAGGTCCAGTTCCGTCAGTCCGCAGTTATTGCATCTGAGGCGGATCAGGTCGGTGTTCTGGCTGAGGTCCAGAGGCTCCGACAGCTTTACGCTCCGCATGCTCAGTTCCTGCAGTCCCTGCAAATATTCGATGCCCGCAAGAGAACTGATATCCATGTCGTCCACATTGACGACCAGCCCCATGGAGATCTCCGGTATGCTCAATTTGCCATCCTTGTCGGTGTCGATCGTCTTTGAAACATACGCCCGGAATACATCGTCCGGGAAAGTCGAAGCATTGATCGGCACTTCATCCAGGGCGCTGGCAGTGGAGCAGAACAAAGGTGCAAATGCCAAGGTAAGTCCTAGAACGGCGATTGCAAGGCGCCTGAAAACGCGTTTTCTGTTCATATTGTCACCTCCCTTTTTGTTATCATATCACAAATACTGCGGCAATTGGTTGTTTGGCGAAATATATATATAATTTTTAAGAGCCGGACGGGTCACCGCCTCGGCGGCAGCACGAACTTGGCCTCCATCAGCAGGATCAGCAGTTCCGTCTTGCTGCCGCAACCGACTTTGTTGCAGATGTTCTTCAGGTGCGATTTTACCGTGCTCTCTTCTATGAACAGTTTCTCGGCCATGCGCCGGATGGACACGCACTCCACGAGCGCGTGGAGCACCTCCACTTCCGCGTCCGTCAAGGCGCTGCTCTCGATGCGCCCCAGGACCACGACCGGCGCCTCTTTTGGCCAGTACCCGCTGCCCGCCATGACGGCGTCCATCACCTCGAGCAGGTCCACGGGGCTGTGATCCTTATACCAGAAGCTGTCCGCCCCGGCCTCCCTCGCCTGCCGCGGCGCATAGGCATCCGCGTACGACGTGGCGATGATGATCTTCAGATCCGGCCAGTTTTTGCGCAGCTTCGCGGCCGCCTCGATGCCGCTCTCGCCCCGGGCCGTGTTGATGTCCAGGATGACCAGGTCCACGTCTCCCCTGCTGCACGCCAGGACGGCGTCTGCTGCGTGCGTCAGGGAATCGGCGAGTTCGTAGCGGTCCGATGCCCTTCGGATGTCCGCTTCATAGGCTTTCAGGATGTTGCGTTCGTCGTCAACGATCAGAACTCTCGTCATAGCGATTCTCCTCTTTGGGGGATCTCCAGGGTCAGGGCGAAATCCGGCAGACTCCTTATGGTCACGGCCGCGCCGGCCTGCGCCGCCTTTTCCCGCAGCGAAGCGATGCCGCCGCCCTCGCGGACCGAGGCTTTCGGCGGCCTTCCGTTATTCGTGAAGACCGCGCGCAAAAGGCCACCCTCCCGCGTGACCCGTACGAATACGCTATCCGCTCCCGCGTGGCGCAGCGCGTTCGTAACGCACTCGCGCAGAGCCGCGGCGAGCAGATAGTTCTCCGCCGGATCCTCCGGCAGGCGGCCGTCCAGTTCCACGGCAACGCCG